>JBGVFK010000001.1:0-3554 GCA_045121075.1 Acutalibacteraceae bacterium
GGGATAGAGCTTGAGTAATCATCATTAATTTGTTAGCTAACGATAGTAAAACAACTAGAGTTTTATTTGCGATTAGAACTAACTTTTTAAAGTTAAATTTTTTAGTTTTAGTTTTTGAATAAAAATTTTTTTGGATCATAATAATATACCTCCTAGTTTATTTACTGCTTAATACAGTTCAGTATTATTATATGATCGTCAAAAAAAAATAATACTAAGTAATAAAAAAATATATAAAGATAAAAAACAAACCAAATAGTTTGTTTTTTAATCGCTGATAAACCAAATGTCATTTATATTTTTTTGTAAAGAATTAGATATTTTTATTGCGATTTCAAGAGATGGGACGGATTGCCCGTTTTCATATCTTGAATACTGTTGTTCTGCAACATCTAACATTTTCGAAAACTCTCTTTTGTTCATTAAGTATTCACGCATTCGTATTATTTTTAAGTTGTTATTTAACATAATTCTATCACCTATCATAATAATCTATCAAAACAATATTATAAATGCATTTTAATGAAATTATCGTCGGAATAATAGTTTTTTAAAATTTATATGAAAGGAAATTATGGACTTTAATTGTGAAAGGAGATTCAAATGTTTGAACAAATATATAACCTACACTTGATTGATGGCGGTGTGGTGTCAATTAAAGAAGAACAGGATGCTTCAGGTGAAAGCTCTTTTATGAATGAATTTATGAGTTGTAAGTCTGAACACGTTTTCTGTATCGGTGATGAAATAAGCGGGTTTACCTATGTACCTAAAAGAAGCATAGTTTATGTGACAACAGGGGATGTGAACGAGGTGAACGGACTTGGAAGTTAAAATCAACAGAGAAATACGAGATTACAGTGAAGCTGTGTATTTCGGTCTTAATCTGAGACAGTTTATCTTTTCAATTCTTGCCTGCGGTGTTGCAGTAGGACTGTACTTTCTTTTAAAACCGTTATTCGGTATTGAAACACTCAGTTGGGTGTGTATTGTAGGTGCAGCTCCTTTTGCAGCACTCGGCTTCTTCAAATATCACGGAATGACAGCAGAAAAGGTTTTGTTCGCTTATCTTAAAAGTGAAATTCTTATGCCTAAAGAATTGAAGTTTATTGCAGTAAACTATTATGACAAAATGGAAGGGGAGAGTGACGATGTTCGACCTCATAGGCACAATAAAAAAGAAATCCGGACTCGATGAGTTGTTCGGTGACGGTATGTCAGTCCCGAAGTCCGTTCAGGATGTTATTAAAATTGATGCCGTGTATTCTGACGGTATCTTTTTGACAGGCAGGGACAGATATTCCAAAACATTTAAGTTTACCGATATAAATTATGCGGTATCAAGTAAGGAAGATAAAGAAGCAAACTTCCTTCGTTACAGTGAAATCCTGAACTCTCTTGAAAACGGTATTTCAAGTCAGATTACCATTATCAACAGAAAGCTCAAAATAACAGAGCTTAAAGAAATTGCACTTCTTGAAAGAGCTAATGATGATAAGGATAAATACCGCAAAGAAATCAATGATATGCTCACAATGATAGCAAACGGAGCGAATGCCATTGTTCAGGACAAATATGTAACGCTCACAATTCAGAAAAAGACGGTAGAAGAAGCACGAAGTCACTTAAACCGTGTCGGTGCAGATTTGACTGCACACTTTTCAAGACTCGGTTCAAAGTGTACCGACCTTGATTTAACTGAAAGACTTCGCATCATTCACGATTTCTGCAGACCTAAAGAATCAGCAGACTATCACTTTGATTTAAGAGATACGATGCAGAAGGGTCAGCATTTCAAAGACTATATCACACCTGACGGTTTTGAATTTAAGTCAGATTACTTCAAAATCGGTGACAGGTTCGGCAGGGTTCTGTTTATCCGTGATTATCCATCATATATCAAAGACAGTGTTGTGTGGGAACTCACAGATACAAACAGAAATATGATCTTTAACTTTGATATTGTCCCGGTATCAACAGAAGAGGCTCAGAAATTCGGTGAAAAACAGGCACTCGGTATTGAAACCAATATCGCAAACTATCAGCGAAAGCAGAATGCCAATAACAACTATACGGCTGTTATCCCTTACGACCTTGAACAGCAGAGAAAGGAAGTCAGAGAATTTCTTGATGACCTTACAACCCGTGACCAAAAAATGTTTAAGGTAGTCATCACAGTTATGCACACAGCAGATACTCTTGAAGAGCTCAACAGCGATACAGAAGCAATTCAGGCAACAGGCAGAAAGCATATGTGTCAGCTCGGTGTTCTTAAGTATCAGCAGTTGGATGGCTTTAATGCCACACTTCCCATCGGTATAAACAAGATTGAAGCAAGGCGTACTCTTACAACAGAAAGCCTTGCTGTTTTTATGCCTTTCAAGGTTCAGGAAATTCAGCACGATGGCGGTGTGTTCCAAGGTGTCAATGTTATCTCTAAAAATATGATTATTGTCAATCGTAAGTTCTTGCTTAACGGTAACTGCTTTATTCTCGGTGTTTCGGGTTCAGGTAAATCCTTTACTGCAAAGGAAGAAATGGTAAATCTTCTTCTTTCAACCGATGCAGACGTTATGATTATTGACCCTGAAAGAGAATACTCGGCACTTGTTGAAGCAATGGGCGGTCAGGTTATCGAGCTTTCGGCAAAGAGTAAGAATCATATTAACTGTCTTGATATAAATAAGGAGTATGCAGACGGTGCAAGCCCTATTGCATTTAAGGCTGAATTTGTACTTTCTCTCTTTGAACAGGTTATGGGCAAAGACGGTATTGATGCTATTCAGAAATCTATTGTTGACCGTTGCCTTACAAATGTGTATTCAAGCTATATCAAGCGAGAATACACCGGAAAGGTTCCCACACTTGTTGACCTTTGCAACAATCTGAGAAAGCAGCCTGAACCGGAAGCACTTGAGCTTGCAACTGCTATGGAATTGTTTGCATCAGGTTCACACAGTACCTTTGCACAGAAAACCAATGTGAACATTGAAAACAGACTTATCTGTTATGACATTCTTGAGCTCGGTAGTCAGCTTATGCCTATCGGTATGCTTGTAGTTCTTGATAGTATTCTCAACCGAATCACAAAGAACAGAGCTGAGGGCAGAGAAACATATATCTTCATTGACGAGATATATCTTCTTTTCCAACACGAATATTCTGCGAACTTCCTTTTCACCCTTTGGAAACGAGTTCGTAAGTACGGTGCTTATTGTACGGGTATCACACAGAATGTTGATGACCTTTTACAGAGCCACACTGCACGAACAATGCTTTCAAACTCAGAGTTCATTATAATGCTCAATCAGGGTTCAACTGACAGAGAAGACCTTGCTAATCTTTTGCAGATTAGTGAAACACAGATGACACACATCACAAATGTTGAAGTCGGTCACGGTCTTGTTAAGGTTGGTTCGGCTCTTGTTCCTTTTGAAAGAAAGTTCCCGAAGAATACGGAACTTTATAAACTCATGACCACAAAGGTCGGAGAATTAAGTTAAAGAAAGAGGTTTTAATTTATGTATAAGATTAATAATTTTCAGAATAACGAT
>JBGVFK010000002.1:0-11116 GCA_045121075.1 Acutalibacteraceae bacterium
TTCATTACAGCCCCCCACTCCCCTATATTAGATTAAATACGGGAGAATTTATCAACGGTAGGGGTTTAAGACAAATCAAAAAATTTCCCTAAAATGAACTTTTGAAATTAAGATAGTTTCCTCAGCTCATCAGATTGCGAGACTCGAACAAATTCTTGCTCTTGTTGAGAATGCAGAGATATAAGCAGTTCAAATTGTTCTGCTGTGAGTTTTTCAATGCGGTCAATTAGTTCTTCTTTTTTGTTCATAGCAACACTTTTAAGCAATTCAGCTGCTGCAACATATATGGCTTTCATTCGCCTTGTTCGTTCTTCTTCGGTCAAATCCGGGATATGCACCCTGGCAGTCATACTTGAGTCTGTAAAAGTTCTAACTTCCTTATATGTGTCGGTGCTGTTTTTCATAAAATTAACTCCTTCTTATGCATAACTGTACATTATATTGATAAATAAGAGAGGGCATTATATAATAAATCACCCTCTCATTGAGGTTTACGGCTCTTGTATTTTGCTTTGGTCGGCGTTGATACAAGGGTCTTTCTTTATGCCACTGAGAAGCGGCGTGTTTCTGTAGGCTTGCTGTACTGCTCATATAAATCACTGTGAGTTTTTTTGAAAGCTGCTGAATCAAAGCGACTGCCTTTAACTATTGTGTATCTGACTTTATAAACATCAATAGTTATTTCTTCTTTTCCCTCAGTGGTCATAAGTGCCTTTAATTCATCCTTGATTGCATCAGCTTCGGCTGTTGCTTCGTCAATGAGAACTTGCAACTCCTTAAGTTCTCTGATCTTGGTTGTGAGTTCGTTTGTTGACATTATTTTTATACTCCTTTTAATTATATTTGTTAAGGGGTGAGGGGCTTTAAGTTATCTACCGTCACATTGAGGGGTTTCTATCATGCTTATCCGTTCTCACTCTTATATTGCATTCTTGGTTCAGCTCTCGCTTACTTCGTCTGCCTTTCCTTAACTCTGTGATTACATTATACTACTTGTACAAGTATATTTCAATAGGCATAATAGACAAACTTGTACAAGTATATTTGTGTATTTTTGTACTTGACCAAGTATATGCAAATATGTTATAATGTGTATTGTGGGAATGGTATTATGAAATAAAGCCCATAAAGAAAGAGGTAAAACAAATGGCAGAAACCGGAAAATCAAGCACACGAGCAAAAAACAAATATAATGCAGAGAATTATGATAATCTGCGAATCGTTGTTCCAAAGGGCAAAAAGGATAAAATAAAAGCCTTTGCAGATAGCAAAGGAGAAAGTATTAACGGCTTTGTAAACCGTGTTATAGACGAAGCTATGAACGAAAAGAACGGATAATTATATGTTAAGGTTTATATTGATTGAAGAAACAGCAGAGCTTGTTGTTTACGAATATTTTCCCGAGAACGGTAATGATTCTGGGATTGTTTCATACAATAAGAAAACGGATAAATGCAGTGTGGTCTCTTTATCTAAAGCCGACAAACATCAAAGGTATGCACAGAAGATGTTTTCAAAAATAAGAGAATATGCAAGCAGCAATTCTTTTCAAAAAGAAGGTTTAATTTGTTGGAGCTAAACAATATTTTATGAGATTTTATATCCTTGCAGAGTGACTAAAATCAAATCAATTACATATACTATATAAAGCAATAGTCCGGTTTTTGGTATTGACTTTTGCTATTTTTCTGATATAATGAAGATGAAGATAAAGCCCCAAGTTGCCATCTTCAAGTGTCTATGAAGCGCTATGCCTTGCCGAGGTGGTGTGTGCTGAGACTTCGGAAAATGGTTTGTACGTTAAGCCTGTTCTCGGATAGGACTGAAGTCAAAAAAATGTACTTTTATTTTGAGTGTAGGCACTTCGTATTTTCGAGGTGCCTATATATTTATTTATGAGGTAAAAATGAAGGATATAAAAGATTGTGCTGAATTCTACTCGTCTCTTTTAAACAAAGAATTTGTTTTTAATTTGGAGACAGATATAAAATTCAAATTGGTGTTTTCAAAGAAAAACTTTCATCATTTGTTAGGTTTAGGAAAGCTGACAGACATAGCAGAACTAAATTTGAATAATAACTATGCTGATATAATTTTCGGTAAAATCTTAAACGGAACTATTCCACCCAATAAAATCTCCAATAGTACCAATTATTTTAAAATTGAAAATAGAATAAATCACTTTGAGCAGATTGCAGATATGCTCGACTCAGGAAAATGTAAGATTATAGTTGATTTTAACAAAGATATTGTTCCTGATGGCACGAATTTAAAATTCACAAAGTACATTCTTTATATACATAAAAACGATGATTATCTTCTTTTTACATTAGGAGATAAGGGTAAAGGGATATATCCTGAAACATTTTTTTATGAGAACAGCAAAAGATACTTAACAAATCAAAATTTCTTAGACGTTATTGATATAGAAGTAATAGAAAAGAAGAATAAGAAGCAAAGTAAAAATAAAAGCAATAAAAAGAATTAAGTTTATAAACCGCCTTCATCCTGAGGGCGGTTGTTTTTGTTTACGCCCTTATTTTTTTACTACAAATTACTACATTCAACCTAATAAAACCTTACTTCAGATTGTATTAGTTGCAAATGGTTGCAACAACCTAACAAAACTTGACATTTATCACTATATAACTACCTGAGAAAACTTGAATCTGCTTTTTAATAACCTCAGAAAACCTCAATTGAACCTTAACAAAACTTAACATTCAAACAATACAGAAGCTATAAATAGCCTTTTACTCTCTTGCTTTATAAATAAATCCTCACATTCACTGTTTAGAGTCCGTATTTTCGGACTTTCGCTTTACTTTTAACGATTAAATAAGTAAAATATAAGAGTAAAGGCGGTGGTTCTGTGACGAACGAAGAAATTATTGAAGCCCTCAGAAACAATCCCAAAAACAAAACAGCTTATATGAATGAGCTATACAATCAAAACAAAGGCTTGATCTATAAAATAGCTCTCAAGCATACAGAAAAGGCTGATATTGAGGATTTAATGCAAGAAGCATATCTTTTCCTTGATGAATCCGTCAATGCTTATGAGAGCAAATACAACGCAAAATTCAGCACCTATTTTTCATATATGCTTTCGTGGCGATTGTCAGCTTATGCTTTCTATGATTCATCACCTGTTACTATTCCCCGGAGATTTAATGACTACATAAAAAAATATAACGCTTTTAAACAAAACTTTTATCAACTACACGGATATGAGCCTAAACAATCAGAAATTATGAGGGCATTAAGCTTATCCGAAAAAGAGCTTGAAAGCTTGTTGAAAGCTATAAACAGTTTGGATATAGCATCTATAGATAAACCTGCTCCGTTTGATGAATCACTGACACTTGCTGATATAATAGCTTCAGAGGAAAACTTTACAGAAGCTATTGAAGAAGAAAGTGAAAAAGAATACAAAAAATCTGAGTTAAAAAAGGCTTGGGGTAAACTTAGGGTAAATGAAAGAACTGTAATAGACAGATTTTATTTTCAAGGTGTTAGCTTAGAAAAAATTGCAGCGGATATGAATATTTCGCCCTCATATTGCAGTACCATAAAGCAACAAGCCCTCAGGAACCTCAGGAAAGATTCCGAACTAATTAAGGCGGTTACAAATTATAACAGTTATTCAGATTATCACTATTCGGTAACAAGATTTAAAAATACCCGTATGTCAGCGGTTGAATTTACGGCTATACGGAATGAAGAAGCAGCTGAAATGTACAGAAAGATATATCAAGAAGTTTACAACAGGAAGTATGCTGTTTAGCCATTCAATATCTGCCACTTATTTGCCACTTATTTGTATGTTTTGCCGCTTATATTCGGTGAAAGTTCGCAAAAGATAAAAGTGTCGAAAACATAGACACGGTGGGGCTTCACGGCACTTCGTGAAACTTCGCAAAACTATTAAAATTAGCTCTCATAACCCGGAGGTTGCAGGTTCAAATCCTGTCTCCGCAACCAGAAAAAATAAAAGCAAGTCTTTCGACTTGCTTTTATTTTTTCTGGAATGAAGCGTGCCTTACGGCACATGAAAAATGAAGCAGAGCTTCGCTCTATGAAGCACACCTTCGGTGCATAATTTTTCTGACGGCACGCTTTGCTTCATATTGAACGACAGTTCAATGCTTCATGTTTGCTTAGCAAACGCTTCATGCGAACGAAGTGAGTGCTTCATTTATACAGCTTTCCCCCCTATCGTGGGTATTTTTTTATTTATATTGATTTTTTCTGATTGTGGTGTTATAATAAAAACTGCCAAACAAACTTAATAAACAGAAGCCTTTGGGGGTATTTTATCTTTTTACGGGATAGTTATACCTTTATCTGGTCATAATTACTGTTGGTAATTTGTTAAAAATGCAGATTCCACAAATAGTAATTATGGCTTGGATTTCTATCCCCATTCTGTTTGAGTTTGTTTGGCGACAATCGGAGTTTGCGTTTTATGTGCGTCACTTCGGTTGGCGCACTTTTTTATTTGTGGGATAAAACGGTGTGATTTCATTCGAGGGAGGGTAATTCACATCCACATATAAAACTTATTTTTAAAACTGTTATGAAAGGTAAAAAATATTATGAAAAAAAGAATTGCTAACGGCATTGAATTGATTTTTATTCTTGTAGCCTTTATTCTTCTCTGGATTCCTTGCTTTGAAGTTCAGCATGTGGATATGCTCCGTTATATGCCTATCGAAACTTCTGCAGCAGGTATTATGAAAGAAAACGGTCATCTTATTCCTGTGTTTGTAATTTTTGCAATCAACGCCTTAATGTGCATAATATCTATAATATCCAAGCCTGAGCATAAAGATGGAAAAATGCATATAATCATGCCTATAGTTTTGTTCTTTTACTCAGTAATGACTGACCTAGGTGAAGGCAAAGCGGTAAGTGCAGGTTCAGATTTTGTAATAGCAAAAAGTAATTTTCCTGCACTGATATATCTCTTCTGTCTTGCAATGGTAATTGTTATAAGTATTGCTAAGCGTTCAAGTATAATTGTGGGTCTACCCTCAAAAAAAGAAAAAGAAAAGGTAGTTATCAATACAGTCAAGGAATCAACCGCTGCTGACGAATTAATTAAATATAAAGAGCTTCTTGACAGTGGTGCAATCACTCAAGAAGAATTTGACGAAAAGAAAAGTAAGCTGCTTAACTCATAACAGTAACCCCTCCCGAAATCGGGAGGGGTTACTGTTTGCAATATGTAAACCATCTTATTTCTGATGATAACCATCGAGGAATTCGCCCATTCTTCTCATTGCATCTCTCAGCTCTTCAGCTTCGGGCAACATAACAATTCTGAAGTGGTCTGGCTCTTTCCAGTCGAAGCCGCTGCCGGGGATAAGAAGAATGTTTGTTGCGTGGAGAAGATCCCATGCAAACTTCTTGTCGTCGGTGATGTTGAACTTCTTAACATCAAGCTTCGGGAAGAGATAGAAGGCTGCACTGTTCTTTACGAAGGTAAGACCGTCAATCTTTTCAAGCTCTGAGCAGGTTGCTTCTCTCTGCTCATAAATTCTGCCGCCGGGTGCTACCATTGATCTTGGAGTTTCCATATCAGCCATAGCTGCGGGAATTACAAGCTGAGGAAGTGTGTTAGCACAAAGACGAAGTGAGGTCATCTGAATAATGCCCTTTCTGTATTCCTCTGTAAGACTGCGAGGACCGCTGAGAATCATCCATCCGCAACGGAAGCCGCATACAAGGTGTGACTTTGAAAGTCCGTTCATTGTAACAACGGGAAGGTCAGGAGCAAGTGATGCAGTTGAAATATGCTCGAGATCATCCATAACAAGGCGGTCATAGATTTCGTCTGAGAAGATAATAAGGTCATTTTCTCTTGCAACCTGAACGATGTCAAGAAGAACCTCCTTGGGATAAAGAGCACCTGTGGGGTTGTTGGGGTTGATGATTACGATAGCCTTTGTCTTTGATGTAATCTTTGAACGGATATCGTTGATATCAGGATACCATAAGCTCTTTTCATCACAAACGTAGAATACGGGCTTACCGCCTGCAAGGTAAACTGAGTTACCCCAGAGTGAATAGCTGGGTGAAGGCACAAGCACCTCGTCACCGTCGTTGAGAAGAGGCATAAGAGCGAAGTTTACAACCTCACTTACACCGTTACCGATGAATACATCGTCAGGCACGATATCCTTGATGCCCTTGCCCTTTGAATATTCACAGATTGCTTCTCTTGCGTCGGGCATACCCTTAAAGTCGCAGTATGCTACACCCTTCTGCTCATTACCCTTAAGAGCGTTTTCAAGGCTCTTGGGAAGTTTGAAGCCGAAGGTTGCTGGGTTACCTGTATTGAGTCTCATAACATCAATGCCTCTTGCACGCATTTCCATTGCTTCAACAAAGAGAGGACCTCTGATGTCTGAGTGTACATTTTTCATTCTTTCTGCTGCTTTAATAATATCCATAAATGTTTCCTTCTTTTCAAAAAAATTCTGCTAGATATTATAAACCTTTAAAATAAATTTTGCAATAGAAATGCCAAAAAAAGTTCACTGCGCAGGCAATTTTTTATTTACATTTATCAACACCTTCAAAAATTAAAGTCCCTCCGATACGGAAGGACTTTAAGATTATAACTGGATTACATAAGCTTAAGGTAAAGCTCTTTGATTTCCTCAACGCTTGTGTCTCTGGGGTTACCGGGACGGCAAGCATCGTCAAATGCTGACTGTGCAAGGAAGTCGATATCTTCAGGCTTAACAATATCCTTAAGGTCTGCAGGAATACCAACATCTGCTGAAAGCTTCTTAACAGCATCAATTGCAGCCTTTCTTGCATCTTCAAGGCTCATAGCGTCAACACCGTCAACGCCCATAACCTTTGCAATATCTCTGTACTTTTCTCCTGTTTCGGGTGCGTTGTATTCCATAACTGTGGGAAGAATAATTGCGTTTGCAACACCGTGAGGTGTGTCATAAAGTGCACCGAGAGGATGTGCCATTGAGTGAACAATGCCCAGACCTACGTTTGAGAAGCCCATACCTGCAATGTACTGACCGAGTGCCATGCCTTCTCTTCCTTCAGCTGTGTTTTCAACTGCGCCGCGAAGACTCTTTGCAATGATTTCAATAGCCTTGATGTGGAACATATCGCTCATTTCCCAAGCGCCCTTTGTGATATAGCCTTCGATTGCGTGAGTAAGAGCGTCCATACCTGTAGCAGCAGTGAGACCCTTGGGCATTGAAGCCATCATATCAGGGTCAACAACAGCAACAACGGGAATGTCGTGCACGTCAACGCAAACCATCTTTCTGTCCTTTTCTACGTCTGTAATAACGTAGTTGATTGTAACCTCTGCAGCTGTACCTGCTGTTGTGGGAACAGCAATAATGGGTACGCAGGGATTCTTTGTGGGTGCAACACCCTCAAGTGAACGAACATCAGCAAATTCAGGGTTAGTGATAATAATACCGATTGCCTTTGCTGTGTCCATTGATGAACCGCCGCCGATTGCTACGATGCAGTCAGCGCCGCTGTTTTTGAAAGCCTCAACACCTGTCTGAACATTTTCAATTGTGGGATTGGGCTTGATGTTTGAATAGATTTCATAAGCAATTGCAGCACCGTCAAGAATATCAGTAACCTTTTTTGTTACCTCAAACTTGATGAGATCGGGGTCTGAGCATACAAAAGCCTTCTTGAAGCCTCTTGCTTTGATTTCAGTTGCAATTTCGTTTATTGCACCTTTGCCGTGATAGCTTGTTTCGTTAAGTACAAATCTGTTTGCCATAATTTTTCTCCTTTGAATTATATAAGACTTATGTCTTATCTGTATTCTACACCATTTCTCCCTCTCAGGTCAACTGTCAAATTATCTTAAATGTGTTAAATTTCAGTAAATTGCAAATTTCTCTGATTATTTAAGAATTTATTTATTCTTTTGTCACTTTCACTTTATTTTCTTTTAAGTTTGTGTTATACTCTTTGAAAAGGAGAGATAGATTATGGCTAACAAAATTATTCCTAAAGTTAAAGAAACTATCGGTCTTGCAAAAACCTACTGGACCGAGCCGCCTAAAGGGTATTATGTGCCCTATAAAGAAATTGCAAACCTCAGCGGTGCAGGCTTCGGCGTTCATTGGCTAACACTTCTTGCTTCAACAATCGGACTCAGTGCTTCAAACTTCCTAGTTGGTGCAAGTATCGGCCTTAAGCCAATGGATTTGCAGATTATGCTTACCGTTGCAAATATTATTGGTATCCCCCTTGGCATTTTCAGAAGCTGGTACTATGATAACCATAACCTCAAGGGCGGTAAATTCCTCCCCTTTATCAGAAAAACAGCTTTTCCGATTTTTGCTATTCCTATGGTTTTCGTGTGGCTCCCCTATGAAAACTGGGACTACATAACCAAAGCAGTTGTGGTTGAAGCAATGTATCTTCTTCTCAGTATTTTCCTTTGCTTCTACAACGAAAGCTATACCTACTTCCAGCAGATTGTTTCTCCCAACGCTCAGGAAAGAGCGAACGTACTGAGTATTTCTCAGGTAATTTATTCGCTTGCTCCTACCCTTTCAAATCTGCTTATCCCTCTTGTTGCAAGTAAAACCTGGGGACTTAATAATATCTGGACGTACAGAGTAGTTTATCCCATTTTTTCAGTTATCGGCTTTGCAATCAGTGTATTCTTCTTCAGACGGGTTAAAGAAAGACTTATTCTTCCGAAGAAAAAGCAGGACCCCATCAGAATCATTGATGCAGTACGTGAGGTTGCAAAGAACAAGTATTTCTGGATTACACAGTCTGCTGCGTGGGTCGTTTTCCTTGAATCAGGCTACGGCGTAATTCTCAGCTGGGCATTCGTTTACGGCAACAACGGTGAAAATCAGGGTACACTTGGTCTTGTGAATACTCTTATCGGTAATGCGAGTCTTTGGTCAATGCTTCTTGCTCCCCTTGCAATCAAGGCTTTGGGCAAGAGAAATCTTCTTATTATTATGAACTCCATCAACGTGGTTGTTCTTATCGGTATTTATTTCACCTATCAGAATCTTGTTATCCTTTGTGTTCTTCTTTATTTCAACACATTCATAAACACCTTCTGGAACATTATTCAGCACAACATCAGCGCTGATATGCGTGACTATCATCAGTGGAAAACAGGCGTAAGAGTTGACGGTCTTTTCGGCCCTCTTGGTCTTATCGGCACATTTATCGGATTCTTTACCGGTATGTTCTACCCTGCTCTTTATGAAAAAATGGGTCTTCTCGAGGACTATAATGTACTCTACGATGACACTATCAGAAATAATCTTTTTGAAGCACTTCTTCTTTGGTCAGCTTTAGGTGCATTCCTTAACCTTGTTCCCTTCTTCTTCTATGACCTTACCGAAAACAAGCACAGCGCTTACGTGGGCGTTCTGAAGATAAGAAATATGTTTGAAAGCTTCGGTATGGGTGAGCTTTCTGACAGCGAGCTTCTTGACACTATGGAGCTTATCCGTGAAACAAGAGAATTCATTGAAACAGAAAATGAACCTGCTCTTACCAAGAAGGATGCCAAGGCTAAAAAGCTCCTTTCAGAGCGTGCCCAAATTGTAATGCAGGACCTTAACAAGTTCTCAACTGAGGCAGGACTTAAGAGACTTGAAAGAGCAAAGGAGGTTGTTGCTCTCGGTCAGATGTACTACTATGAAAACGCAAAAGAAGAGCTCAAGGCTGCAAAAGCCCTTCCTAAGGGCAGTAAGGATGAAAAGGAAATCCGCTCTGATGCAATCAAGCTTGCAAGAATCAAAAAAGAGTCGGCTGCACTTATTAAAAGACACGGTGATATAACTCTTCCCGATGAAAAAATCAAGGAAGAAATTCAGAACAGAGAAACAAGCTCCTTTGCTGAAACAATGAAGCAAAGACAGGAGCTTAAGGCTTTTGCAAAAGCTCAGTCAATTTACAACAGAGCTACAAAGCCCTACAGAGAGGCTGAAGCACTCCTTAAGGAGGCAGAAAACTACAGCCACTACGAAGAAATTGTAGAAAGATATTCTGTTCTTATTGGCGAAACTGTATAACATTGATTAAAAAGGGGCTAAACAGCCCCTTTTATTGTGAGGTAAGAATGAACCACCACGAAATTATAAAAGCGCTTACGGGTGCAGATAAAGAAAAAATTCACTTTAGCGACAACGGCTTTCTCAGCTTCGGATATATTATCAATGACGGTGAAATCATTTTCAAATTCAGGAAAAATCCATCAGTAAGCTACAAAAATGAAATTGAACTTCTGACCTTTCTGAATGCGCAAAGCTTCGGTGTTAATCTTCAGAGAGTTGCTTTCATTTCTCCTGACGACAGTTATCTTGGTCTTTACGGAGTTAAAGGCTTTTGCATTGAAAATAAGGCGCTTTCTGAAGAGGTCAGAGAATCAATCGGCTTACAGATTGGTGATTTTCTTAAAAAGCTGCACTCCCTCTCCCCTCACTGCAACAGCAATTGCTCTCTTGATTTTGAGCTTACTGCCTGGCAGGAAAGATTTATGAAATCTCTTCCGATTATAGAAAAGCATTTTACAAAGGAAGAAGCAGAAAAGCTTAAAAGTTTTATGCTTGAAGAAGCACCTGAAAAGCTGAAAAAGCTCGGTGAAAATTATGTTTTCTCTCACGCTGATTTAGGTGAAGGCAACATCTTTCTTGACGAAAACGGCAGGGTTGGTGTAATTGATTTCAACGAGTCAGGCTACGCTGACGAGGCCGCAGATTTTATGGATATTGAAGATGATATAATCTGTGAAGCGGCACTTCAAAGCTACGGTGCAAATGAAACACTCAGAGAAAAAGTAAGAATAAGACGGCTTCTACGTCCCCTGTTTGTAATTGAAACTTACGCAGTGCGTGGAGATGAAGCGACTAAAAAGTATATAAATCAGATTAAAAACAGCATAAAAAAGGAGCGATGTAATAATCGCTCCTCAGACTGTCGATAAACGCACAAGAACAACAATGTTGTGTTTGTATGTAAATCGTACAATAAATTCAAATTGATATTAAGGATAAGAAAATCGAACAAAGCATCGAGCTTTGTTCGATTTTAACATTGTTTTGACCTTTTTTTACCCTCTCGGAGTACC
>JBGVFK010000003.1:0-8827 GCA_045121075.1 Acutalibacteraceae bacterium
TTGAAAAGGCTATGCCCACAGCAGACGACATCAAGGTTTTCGCTGACGACAAAGTAAAGAAAGCATACCGCAAAGGTAAGAAAGCATAATTGATAGGGAGGATATAACAATGAAACTTGACAGAGTAATAGCAGTAAGAAATAACAAAACTATCTACCGTGACGGCGACAAGTGCGTTAAGGTTTTTAACGAAGATTATTCAAAGGCAGATGTTCTCAACGAGGCTCTTAATCAGGCTCGTATCGAGGAAACAGGCCTTAATATCCCGAAGGTTCTCGAAGTAACAATGCTCGACGGCAAATGGGCAATCGTTTCAGAATATATCAAGGGCAAGACTCTCCAGCAGCTTATGGATGAGGATGAGGAAAAGAAGAACGAATATATCGAACTTCTTGTTGATATTCAGCTTGGTATTCATTCTAAGGAATGTGCACTCCTCAACAAGCTCAAGGATAAGATGAACAGAAAGATCGGCATCAGCGAGCTTGATGCAACAACTCGCTATGACCTTCACACACGTCTTGAAGGTATGCCGAAGCACAAGAAGGTTTGCCACGGTGACCTCAACCCCTCAAACATTATCATCACTGAGGACGGTACACCGTACATCCTTGACTGGGCACACGCTACACAGGGTAATGCTTCAGCAGACGCTGCAAGAACTTATCTTCTCTTCTGGCTTAACGGTGATATCGAAGGTGCAAAGACATATCTTGATACATTCTGCAAGAAGAGCAACACTGCTAAGCAGTATGTTCAGAAGTGGATGCCCATCGTTGCAGCTTCACAGTCAGTAAAGGGCAACGAGAAGGAAAGAGAATTCCTTCTTTCCTGGGTAGATGTTGTTGACTACGAATAATTCAGATAAGGAGACTAAGATAATGAAAGTAACAGTATGTATCGGTAGCTCATGTCATATCAAAGGTTCACGTCAGGTAGTAGAACAGCTTCAGTATCTTATTGCAGAGAACAATCTCGGTGATAAGGTTGAACTCGGCGGCACATTCTGCATGGGTAAGTGCCAGCAGGGTGTATGTGTAACTGTAGATAACGATTTCTTCTCAGTTACTCCCGAAACAGTAGAAGAATTCTTTAATAAGAATGTAAAGGAAAAGGTATAATATGCTGATTCAGGTTTGTGTAGGCAGCTCTTGCCACTTAAAGGGTTCGCCCGAAATCGTGGAGCTTCTGCAGAAAGCCGTCAGTGATTATCATCTTGAAGACGAGGTTGCGCTTGCCGGCAGTTTCTGTATCGGCAAGTGCAATCGCATTGGTGTAACCCTGCAGGTCGATGATGATATTTACACAGGCGTAACAAAAGAAAGCTTCAAAGAGTTTTTTGAGGAAAATGTACTTCAAAAATTAAACGAAGGGAAGTAACGGATAATGCCTAATTGTCTGACACTTAAAAAATCAAACTGCAAAAACTGCTATAAATGCATCCGCCATTGTCCTGTAAAGGCAATCCGTTTTTCAGGCAACCAGGCACACATCATCGGTAACGAGTGTATTCTCTGCGGTCAGTGCTTTGTTGTATGTCCGCAGAATGCAAAGGAGATTGTTGACGAAACAGAGAAGGTTAAGGTGCTTCTTCAGTCGGGTGATCCTGTGATTGTTTCGCTTGCTCCGTCTTTTATTGCAAACTATGACGGTGCAGGAATCAATTCAATGCGTAAAGCACTTAAAAAGCTTGGCTTCTATGATGTTGAAGAAACTGCAATCGGTGCAACGATCGTTAAAACTGAATATGAAAGAATGATTAACGAAGAAGAAAGGGATATTATCATTTCTTCCTGCTGTCACTCAATCAATCTTCTCATCCAGAAGCACTATCCGTCAGCTCTTCCTTATCTTGCTGATGTTGTATCTCCGATGCAGGCACATTGTAACGATATCAAGCAAAGATATCAGAATGCAAAGACTGTATTTATCGGTCCCTGCGTTGCCAAAAAGGATGAAGCAGAGCATTATGAGGGTATTGTTGATGCAGTTCTTACTTTTGAAGAATTAACCGAATGGTTAAAAGCAGAAAATATTGAGATTGAGCAGGAAACAGATAATGACATCTGCTCACGTGCACGCTTCTTCCCGACAACGGGTGGTGTGCTTAAGACAATGACTCACGAAAATCCGGGATATACATATCTCGCTCTTGACGGTGTTGAAAACTGTATTGCCGCACTCAAGGACATTGAAAGCGGAAAGATTCATAACTGCTTTATCGAAATGTCAGCCTGTATCGGCAGCTGTATGGGCGGTCCGGTTATGGAAAAGTATCACCATACTGAAACAGTCAAGGATTATATCACTATCGCAAAATACGCAGGTGCAAAGGATTTCGAGGTTTCACAGCCGAAGGCAATCGAACTGAAAAAGCATTTTGAGTTTATCGAACAGCGTTCACCTGTACCTTCAGAGCAGGAAATCAACAGTGCTCTTCGTCAGATGGGCAAATTCAAGCCTTCACAGGAGCTTAACTGCGGTTCATGCGGTTACAACACCTGCCGAGAAAAAGCAATCGCTATCATTCAGGGCAAAGCGGAAAGCTCAATGTGCCTTCCGTTTCTTAAGGATAAGGCAGAAAGCTTCTCTGATACAATCGTTAACAGCTCTCCCAACGGACTTATTGTTCTTAACGATCAGCTCGAGGTTCAGCAGATCAACAAGGCTGCAAGAGAGATTATGAATATCCGTTATGCATCCGATGTTCTCGGAACTCAGGTTATCAGAATTCTTGATCCTGTTCCGTTTATGAAGGTTCGCGATACAGGCAGGGAAATCCGTAACGAGCGTGTATACCTTGCAGAATATAAGCGTTATGTCGAGCAGACAATCGTTTACGACCGTGATTCAAGACTGCTTGTCGGAATTATGCGTGATGTAACGGATGAACAGTACGCGAAGGAAAGAAAGGATAACATCAGTAAGCAGACTGTTGAGGTTGCGGACAAGGTTGTTGAAAAGCAGATGCGTATCGTTCAGGAAATTGCTTCACTTCTAGGTGAAACAGCCGCAGAAACAAAAATTGCTCTTGCAAAGCTGAAGGAGTCAATAACCAATGAATGATTTATGTGCTGATATCGGATATAAAAGTATAAATCATCACGGTGAAGAGCTTTGCGGAGACCACGTTGATATAGTTGAACCCAGCGATGACTCTATGGTCATAGTTCTTTCAGACGGTTTGGGAAGTGGGGTAAAAGCCAGCATTCTTTCTACGCTTACCTCAAAAATTATATCAACAATGCTCGCAGAGGGCTTATCTCTTGAGGAATGTGTTGAAACAATCGCAGCAACATTGCCCGTTTGTTCGGTGCGCGGTGTTGCGTATTCAACATTTACCATCATTCATCTCAAGAATAACCGTACTGCCGAGCTTATTCAGTACGATAATCCTCACGCGATTATAATCCGTGATGAAAAGAATTGGGATTACCCAAAAACAGAAATGAATATCGGCGGTAAAAAGATATTCAAATCTGTTATTAATTTGCAGGAAAATGATGTTTTTGTTGCGATGAGCGACGGTTGCCCTCACGCAGGAATCGGTATGTCATACAACTTTGGTTGGAAACGCGAGGATATCATCGATTTCATCGAAACTCTTGTCCCTGCAGGATATACGGCAAAAACACTTTCAACAATGCTTGTTGACGAGTGTAGTAAGCTCTACGGTCATAAGCCGGGTGACGATGCAACAGCTTGTGTTGTGCGAATCAGGAAAAGAGTTCCGATGAATATGCTCTTCGGACCTCCGTCAAACCGTGACGATGCCGACAGAATGATGTCGCTCTTCTTCTCAAAGGAAGGAAAGCACATTATTTGCGGAGGAACAACTTCCTCGATTGCCGCAAAATTCTTGAGAAAACCTCTCAAACCATCGCTTATATTTGAGCAGAGCGATGTTCCTCCAACAGCGGAGCTCGAGGGAGTTGACCTTGTAACGGAAGGTGTTATCACAGTCAATAAGGTTGTCGAATACGCCAACGATTACCTCGGTGAAAACAAATTTTATGAGCATTGGAGCTTCAAGCGAGACGGTGCATCGCTTATCTGCCGCCTTCTGTTTGAAGAAGCTACGGATATCAACTTTTACGTAGGTCGTGCGATTAACCCTGCTCATCAGAATCCCGATCTGCCCATTAATTTCAACATCAAGATGAATCTTGTTGAGGAGCTCTCAAAGGCTCTTAAGAAAATGGGTAAAAGAATCAAAGTAAGTTATTTCTAAGGAGTGTGCAAATAATGAAAAAGTTTGATACAAAAGTACAGTATCTGAAATATAAGGTTTTGCGTCAGGTAGCACGTGAAGCATGGAACGACACACTTCTTCAGAATCTTCTTGACATTCCGCAGAAGATTGTGCCCGGTAAAACATCAACAATGCGTTGCTGTGTTTATAAAGAACGTGCAATCCTTGGTGAGCGTGTAAAGCTTGCAATGGGCGGTGATAAGGAAAATCCGAACGTTATTGAGGTTATTGATATCGCTTGTGACGAATGTCCTGCAGCCGGCTATGAGGTAACAGATTCATGCCGCGGATGTCTTGCACACAGATGTGAGGACGTTTGCAAACGCGGTGCGATTTCGTTTGACCATAACCACGTTGCACATATTGATAAGTCAAAGTGTGTTGAATGCGGTCAGTGTGCAAAGGTATGTCCGTTTGCTGCCATTGTTAACCGTAAGCGTCCTTGTCAGATTGCTTGTAAAGTCAAAGCAATTTCAATCAATGATGATAATGCCGCAAAAATTGACAACAACAAATGTATCCAGTGCGGTGCTTGTGTATATCAGTGTCCGTTCGGCGCTATCAACGACAAATCTTATATAATCAACGTTATTGATATTCTGAAAAAGAGTCAGAATAATGAAAAATATAAGGTCTATGCAGTTGTTGCTCCTTCAATTTCGAGCCAGTTTACTTATGCAAAACTCGGTCAGGTAATTACGGGACTTAAAGAACTCGGATTTTTCACTGTTGTCGAAGCAGCTCTTGGTGCAGATATGGTAGCGATGAGCGAAGCAAAAGAGCTCAGCGAAAAAGAGTTTTTGACAAGCTCCTGCTGTCCCGCTTTTGTTCAGTATATAAAGTCAGCATTTCCGGCACTTGTGCCTTATATATCACATAACCTGTCACCTATGGCAATGCTTGCGAAATACATCAAAGAGACCGACGAGGGTGCAAAGGTCGTGTTCATAGGACCTTGTACTGCAAAGAAAGCAGAAGCACAGCTTGACACAGTCAAGCCATACGTTGATGCCGTTCTTACTTTTGAAGAGCTTCAGGCACTTTATGACAGTAAGGATATTGATATCACAACTCTCGGTGAAGATGTACTTGATAACGCTTCTTATTACGGAAGAATTTTCGCACGTTCAGGCGGTCTTTCTGATGCAGTCGTTCAGGCTCTGACTGAACAGAAGATTGATTTTACAGTAAAATCTGCTGTCTGTGACGGTATTGAAGCCTGTAAAACAGCCCTTCTTAAGAAGAGTAAAAATGTTCTTGATGCAAACTTTATCGAAGGTATGGCTTGTACAGGCGGATGTATTGGCGGTGCAGGATGCCTTACTCACGGAGAAAAGAACAAAGCACAAGTTGATGTATACGGAAAAGAAGCACTCGAAAAAACAATAAGTGATGCGGTTTCCATCTTGAAATAGTTAAAAATAAATTCCTGCACATTACATATCTTTTTGTCTTCGTTATGTAATGTGCATGGTTTGTATTTATGATAATGCAGTTATGTCGCCCGATACTTTCGGGCGACATTTTTTATTGGGATATTAAATTATTGCCAACTATCCTAATTGCTATTTGCTGAATGTTTCTTATTGTTTGTACTCATTCAAGTGGATACTGTTCTTTCTGTTGCTCGTTTATGCATGCGCTCGTGTTTTATGCCCAAAGCAGGCGCCTGCTTTCTGTCAGGATATCGGAACCCGAGCTTTATTCAAAAATAAATAGCACCCAGACACAAGTCTGCGTGCTATTCATGGTCGAGCGGGTGGAGATAAATCCGAACCTTCATTATAGAATTTTTTCATTTCATCAAAGGTGATAATTTTAGTTCCTTCTTTGTAGTTGAGTGCTATTTCGATGCCGTTATCCATTACATACACTGAGTTTACAAATGCATCGAAGAACATTCGCTTATAATCTAATGATGTTATATCAAGACTTTTCATTTTATTGAACCACATATAAAGCATATATTCATTGATTTTAGTGCGTCCTAATTCTTCCATAGCAAGCTGTACTTCAATGTCTTCTTTTCTTGCTTCAAGCTCTTCAAGTCTTTGCTTTGTAGAGGATGTGTATATGCCATCCTGAATGGCATTAAGCATATTACGAATTCTCTTATCAACTTCAGACAGCTCTCTTTTCAACATTGGCAAAAGAGTGTTGTCTTTTTTGCTTTCTGAAATAATAGAAGAAATCAGATTTTCTATATATTCATCGTCCTCTAACACGCTTTTGGCATATGTCAGAACTTCATCTTCAATCCAATCTTTACGAATAGCTCTTCTTTTGCACCCCTTATGTCTTTTGGCATTTGAACATTTATAATAATGATATTTTCTTGATGTGTGGCTTGTACCGCTTTCACCTGCCATAGGCGATTTGCAATCAGCACAGAATATTTTTGTTGTAAGAAAATAATCATCTTCAGCTTTGTGTTTTGCAGGAGCTTTTTTATTAGTTTTAAGTCTTTCCTGTACAGCATCAAAAAGTTCAATAGGTACAATGGCAGGAATGCCACCGGGAGTAACAATATCTTTATAATGGTACTCACCGATATAATGACGGTTCTGCAAAAGTCTTGATATACTGTTAAGATTTGTTTTTCCGCCCTTCTTGGTTCTGAAGCCTTTTGCATTCATAAAGTCAACAATTTCTTTCATTGTTTTGCCGTCTTTGTACAGGGTGAAAACTTCAAGCACAAGGGGAGCAGTAAGCGGGTCTATTTCATAGTGCTTATCTTTGGTTATGTTGTATCCGACAGGCACAGTACCTCCGTTATATTTGCACTTGAGTGCATTTTCCGTCATGCCTCTCGTTACTTTTTCAGCAAGCTCTGCAGAGTAATATTCCGCCATACCTTCAAGTACAGATTCAAGAATGATACCCTCAGCACCTTGTGATATGGCTTCTGTTGCAGAAATTACTTTAACATTGTTTTTCTTCAATAAATGCTTATAATATGCGGAATCATATCTATTTCTTGCAAAACGGTCTAACTTCCAAACAAGAATAGTGTCAAACATATTCTTGGAACTATCTCGTATCATTCGCTGAAAGTCAGGTCTGTTATCGGTTTTTGCAGATAACGCTCTGTCTATATAAGTTCCGAGAATTATTATTCCGTTTCGTTCGGCATAAGCCGTACATTCTCTTAACTGACCGTCAATGGATTCCTCTCTTTGATTTTCGCTTGAATATCTTGCATATATTACACCTTTCATAAAATTTATACCTCCTGATTACAATTATATATTTGTTTGAGATTTGCTCAAATGTGTGAGCTTTGCGGTGCCCTGAAGAGGATCAAGGACACCGCAATTTTTATTTATCCGGCTTTTTCTGCTTAATCTCTTCTGTGGCTTTAACATATTCTGCATATTCTTTTTTGCCTTCCTCGGATTCAAAAAATGCTGTTATATCAGGAAGTAAAACTCTTGCAAGGGCATCAAATACAGATGTTGGTATTTTACATTCAGCTGTTGTGTCTGTTTTAACGAACTCCCAGTATGCTTTAATATAGTTTATTTCATCTTTTATTGTAGCTATAATTTTAATGGCAGTAACTTTTATTTTTTTATAAAGTTCTATAATCTTTGTTTTAGTCTCTGTTTTTCTTATAACATCCATCTCCTTATCTTTCATCCCGTGAATAACCACGGTTTCTGTTTTGTTTTTTATTTTTCTGCTGCTGTTCGATTTCAAGAATCTGGTCTATCTTGTTTTCCACATCAGGCTCAGATTTTTCAATTCTTTCGCAGGTGTTAATATCCTTACGAAGAATTTTTAGTCTTTCAGAAAACAGGCTGATAGTATCTTTGATTTCTGCAATTTCTTTTTCATCACCCTTGCGAACAGCAGATTTTAATTTGTTGCGACAGATTCTTCGTGCTTCGGTTACCTCTGCCATTTCGTTTATACATTCCTGTTTAAACGCCTGTAATTGCTCATCAGTTTCAATGTCGTTATGGCATAAAAGATTTTGTTGTTCAATCAAACGGTCAAGCTTTATGATTTCCCTTTGCAGATATTTTTCGATATAGTAGTTTTCTTTAGGTCGGCTTTTCACCGCCTGAACCACTTTAACGAAATGAACATATACCTCTCTGTAGTTTCTTTCAAAGTCATAAAGATAATTTCTCCATTCATCCTGCGGTGGTAAATCAATTCGGTAATGTCTCCAATCAGCATAAAGCTTTTGGCTGATTCTTTCAAAAGAATACTCATCACCGAGGTCACATAACCACACAGGTCTTTTGAATGACGGATGATTAACTGTTATATGAGGCTTAGAAAAATCAAATCTGTAACCGAGCTTTTGCATTTCATAAAGAAAACCTCTTTCACTGCCTGCACGGAGAATACACTCATCAATATCTTTTTTGAGCGTTGTAAATTTGTTATACTCACCGTCACGCTCTGCAATATACTGAGGATAACATTGATGCTTTGACGGTTTAGGATTTTCAATAACTGATAATCCCTGCTCTCTGCAAAGTCTGTCTGATACCTTTCGCATTTTATTCAGAAAAGATTTGTTGTCATTAAACTTTTTACCGTCTGAACCACTGTAACGAAATG
>JBGVFK010000004.1:0-5473 GCA_045121075.1 Acutalibacteraceae bacterium
GTTGAAGAAGCAAAAGAGTATGTCATCTCAGAAATTTCTGATGAAACAGCTTTAGAATTTTACGAAGACTTTAAATCTGCTTTTGATTATAAATCAAGCAAACTTATGAATTTAGATACTATAGATTGTGTTGGTGAAGATGGTCATATATATTTTATATCTTCAAATGGTATTGAAAAGCAACATGTTACAAATGACTTTTCAATGAAAAAAATTAAAAAAATAAAAAAGAAATTATATAGACAATGCAAAGGTGCAATTGATTTTTCTGATAAATTTCTTGATGACAGTGCTTCTACAAAATCTGTTGCAAAGAGTACATTATCTAAATATAAAAAGCGGACTTTCGTTAGTAAAGAAAACAACATAGCCTTTGCATACAGAATTAAAAAGAGTAAAAGAGATAGACAGCCAATTGTTATATTTTTTCATGGTGGAGGTAGCACAGGTACTGATAACTTTAAACATCTTTTTGAGTATAAGAGCCTGGGTATTCCACAAAAGCTTAAAAATTATGATTGTACAATAATTATACCACAGACACCTATCAACAGACCTGCCGGAAAAGCCAATTCAATTGATTATCTTCACAGCGTTAAACAACTTTCTGAATTGATAGCTGATGAAGTAAAAGCTGACAAGAACAGAATTTACATTTTAGGTGCATCTTTTGGTGGTTTCTGCACTTGGTATTCAGCATACAAATTTACTGACTATTACGCCTGTGCTATACCTCTTATGGGACAGTTTGAAGAATGTTACTTTGATGAAGTTGATTATTCAAGACTTAAAGATTTACCTATATGGATAGGTCACTCATCTGATGATAACATTGTAGACATCAAGCAGGATGATATTATTGCTGAGGAACTAAAAAACTGTTCAGGCAATTTTAGATATACTCGTTATGATAAATACGGACATAGTATGGCAGGAAAATTTATCAGCAAAGAAAATTGGGCTGAATGGATGTTTAATCAAAGCTTAGACAAAAGATAAGGTTTCTAACATTAAATTCCAATTTATCGAATTGTTGCTAATTTGAGCTATAAACACAAAAAATCCGACAAGTTTCGACTTGTCGGATTTTTTTATCCATTGCGAAAGCAATGGCATATCATCAGCCGTTAGGTTGTATATCATCAAGGGTGGCATTGCCACCCTTGTATCTTATCACCGAAGGTGTATCAAGCTTTCGCAATGATGATATACAACTTCTACGAAGTTGATGATATGCAATTCCTTCGGAATTGATGATATGCAAGGCCTCGCCTTGATTGTTGCCCTTCGGGCAAACGGATTGACTTTTTAAGTGGGTTGTTATACAATTAACTTGGGGTGATGATATGGGTAAAATTATTTATACATATCTTAATGATTATGATTTGAAGAATATATTAAATATATTTTCTGAACATGATGTTAAATGTAGCAACGCAGATTATGATAACATAAAAGCTATATCAAAAGGTTTGCCTACATTTTATTTCGGCTATAATGACAAAACGTGTATAAATTTTATTCCGTGTTTCTATACACTAAATCAACTTCAATGTGCTGCGTTTAGTATTGAGAACAATGATGAGATTCTGAATTTAGTTTTTACAAATGTTAAAAAACATATTAAATCATCGTACATAATATCAAAAGACAAATCATTTTATATAGGTCCTGAATTTTATAAAGAGTGGATGGAAAATAAATATTGTCTTCCGTCACTGATTAAGTACGACAGTTTTTTGTTGCAGAAAACAATTTAAAAGAATTATTTGATAACGTAATCGAAAACGGCAATATTATAAGAAACAACAATGTCAGATTGCGGAATGTTAATGATATTGATTTATCTGCTGATTCTTTTGTAATATTTAATGATGAATCAAAAATGCTAACAACAGTCTTGAGAAAAAGTTTAATTCGTTATGAATGCGGTTCTGAATGTATTTTTATTTTTAAAAGGAAGAAAGGCATTTATGAATTAATTCTTGATGATAGAATTTCTGATAATTCTGAATGTTCTATAGTAAAATTGTTTGTTGAAATAAAGGAAAATTTTTCAATTTTATATTGATTCATATTGTTGCCAAATTGGTCTGTAAACACTTAAAATCCCATTCGTATCCAGAATGGGATTTTTGCTTTTTTATGTCAACACAACATTGATATTCTTGTGTGTTCATCGTCAGCCTCTTGGCAGATGTAAATCTGCCCACTTTTATTTCTTCAAATCAATTGCATTATTCCGTTTTTCGTGCTATTATCTTTTTATATCGAGAAAAGGAGAATGTCCTATGAGTAAATTCCGCTGGGCATATATCGGTGCCGGAAGTATTGCGTATTCAACAGCAAGAAGCATCCTTAAGGGCGACCACGAAATTACCGCGATTTATAATCGTACATATAAAAAGGCAGTTACCTTTGCAGAAAAGTTTGGTGCGAAGGCATACGAAAGCTTTGATGAGCTTCTTTCAGAGGGCAACTTTGACGGTGTGTATATCTGCACCCCACATACATCTCATGTAGAGTATGCTGTCAAGGCGCTTAAAGCTCACTTTCCTGTGCTCTGCGAAAAGCCTGTTGGTGTGTCCGTTGCGGATGTTGAACTGCTTATAAAAACTGCAAAAGAGAACGATACTTATTTTGTAGAGGCTATGTGGACTTGGTTTTCCGACACTGCACTTACTGTTAAAAATTGGGTGCAGAGCGGTGAAATAGGCGAGGTTAAAAAGGTAGAAATTCACCACTGCTTTCCCGGTATGAGCATGAAGGAGGATTCCCGTGTCCGTGACCCTATGACAGCAGGCGGTGCACTTCTTGATATTGGTATTTATCCCATAACTTATTGCTATAATATATTTGGTTATCCCGATAAAATTGCCTGTGAGGGCACAATTGAAAAGGGGATTGACACAAAAGAAAAAGTAACTCTTACTTATGGTGAGCTCAACTGTGAGCTTTATATGAGTCTTTATTATCCAAAGGAAAAGTGTGTTATTAAGGGTAGTAAAGGGTCGATTCGTCTTCCGGGAGTTTTCCATGCTGCACCAATGGCAGTGCTTATGAAAACACTTCCCGTTAAGCTTGGCTTTGGCAAAACGACCTATCTTAACGAGTTTGAACGTTGTGCAAGGGAAATCAGAGAGGGCAAAAAGGAATCGGCTTACATACCCTTTGAGGCAACCTTAAGCACAATGAAAATTATGGATGAATGCCGCAGACAGATGGGGCTTAAATATCCTTTTGAAAAATAATTCAAAAAGCACATAGTGTATCTAATACAAGAAAAGCTTTTATAAAGGACAGGAGGAGAAAAATGGAAAACGGTAAAACAGAAGGAAAATACGGAAAGCTTATAAAAATACTGCAGCTTCTTTCGTTTGTGTTTATGATTACTATGCTCGTTGTCTGCGTGGTTTTCCTTTCAAAGAATAACATCTCTGTAAGTAATGTTGATGCTCTTACAAAATATCTCACAGGCGGTACAATTACTGTGGCGCTTATAATTATCGGATTCAGTATAGTGAAATCCTTTGCGCTTATTTTTCCACCGGCAGTTCTGTTTGTGCTTTCGGGCATTGTTTTTGGTGACCTGAAAACCGCAGTGCTTGTAAACTGTATCGCATCGGCACTGAGCCTTGTTCTGCCGTATTTTCTTGGCAGATTTATGGGCGTTGAGGTTGTTGATTCACTGAAAAATCGCTTTAAGGCAATTAAAAAGCTTGACGATTTTACCGATGCAAATTCGTTTGCAGTTGTGTTTGTGTTCAAGGCAGGCGGTCTTATGCCGTCAGACCTCAGTAGCCTTATCTTCGGTGCTATGAACATACCCTTCGGCAAATATTTTCTTGCATCAAATCTGGGACTTCTTATACTTAATGTGCTGTGGAGTCTTCTTGGTGCAAAGGGTGATTTAAGAAATCCGCTTTCATATCTCTATGCACTTCCCGCGCTTGTTTTTGCTCTGCTTGCTTCGGTGATTATGGCAAACGCCAAAAGAAAAAAACAATTAAATTCAAATAAAAATACGGAGGAAACCTTATGAAGAATTACGATGTAATTGTAATCGGTGCAGGTAACGGCGGTCTTGCAGCTGCAGCAACCTGTGCCAAAGAAGGTCTTTCAACTCTTCTGCTTGAAAGACATAACATTCCCGGCGGTTCAGCTTCATCATTTGTAAGAGGCCGCTTTGAGTTTGAACCCTCACTTCACGAGCTTGCAGGTGTTGGTGCACCTGACAAAAGCGGACAGATTGAGGATATGTTCGACCGAATGGAAGCAAATGTTGACTGGGCAACACACAAATCAACCTTCCGTCTTGTTGTTCCCGCAAAGGAAGGGGATAAGGATGCATTCCTTAACGAAAACGGTGTAATGGTAACTGTTGATGCCCGTATGCCCGTAGGCTTTGAAGAATTTGCGAAGAAGCTCGATGAGCTTGTTCCCGGCTCTTATGAAAGCTGTATTGCTGCCTTTGACCTTTCAACAAGAATGTTCAAGGCACTTAATGCCCTTGATAATCCCGTTCAGCTTCCTGCAAGCTTAAAGGATATTCCCGACATTATGAGAATGGTTTCTCACAATATGAGCGATGCACTTGATGCTCTCGGTATGCCCAAAAAGGCTCAGGATATTTTCAATACCTATTGGTGCTATCTCGGCTCTCCTGCATCACAGCTTGACTTTTTATACTACCTTGCAATGCTTCACAGCTATGTTAAGGACGGTACAGGTATTCCTCAGCTTCGCAGCCACGAAATGAGTCTTGCTCTTGATGAGGTTATAAGAAGACACAAGGGTGATATCTGGTACAACTCAGAGGTTACAAAGGTTATTATGAAAAACGGCAAACCTGTGGGTGTTCAGATTAACGGAGAAAAAGAGGTTTATGCAAAATACTTTATCTGTAACTCATCACCCAATGCTGTATGGAATGACCTTTTTGAAAAGAAGGATATTCCCGGAAAGCAGCTTAAGATGCTTAACACAAGAAAGATTGCCTGCTCACTTACAACTGTTTACCTTGGTATGAACAAAACAAAGGAAGAACTTGGCATTACAGACTATTCTGTATTTATTGCTCCCGATTCAGATTCAGACAAGCAGTACGAAGCTGCACAGAATTTCTTCAGCGGCTACTGCATTATCAACTGCCTTAACGAAATTCTTCCCGATTGTACACCGAAGGGCACAAGTCAGCTTTTCCTTACAACAATGACCTTCGGCGATGTAATGAAGGATGTAAGACCTCAGGACTATAAAAAGTTCAAGACAAAGGTTGCAAAGGATATGATTGAAACCTGCGAAAAGACTCTCAATATTTCAATCACACCGTATATTGAGGAAATCGAAATTGCACTTCCTCCCACCTTTGCACGTTATCTTAACACACCTCAGGGTACACCTTACGGATATATGCTTGAAAAGTGGGATAGTATGATTCCCAGAACTGTGCAGTATCTTCAGGATCAGCCCT
>JBGVFK010000005.1:0-108798 GCA_045121075.1 Acutalibacteraceae bacterium
GATTTCTACAACAATGAAAGAATTCAATTAAAAACAAAACTGACTCCGCTTGAAAAACGAAATCAGTTTGTTGCTTAAACTTAATATTTAACACCATAGGGGTGTTTTTTGTGCTGTCCGTACAATTTGGGGCAGTTCATAGCGAGGAAAGGGATTTTTTTCTGCTCTTTTTTCGCTCTTTACTTGACAAAAGTGCTTATCTGTATTATTATAACTAAGTATACAATTTTTTTACGGAACTATTCCGGAAGTGAAAGGAGTTAATTTAAAATGCTCACTAATAATGAAAAATCAATGGAAAAGCTTGTTGCTCTTTGTAAGGGCAGAGGCTTTGTATATGCAGGCAGTGAAATCTACGGCGGTCTTGCAAACACATGGGACTACGGCCCTCTTGGCGTTGAACTCAAGAACAACATCAAAAAGGCATGGCTCAAGAAATTCGTTCAGGAAAATCCCTACAACGTAGGTCTTGATTCAGCTATTCTTATGAATCCTCAGACATGGGTTGCTTCAGGTCACCTTGGCGGCTTCTCAGACCCTCTTATGGACTGTAAGGAATGTAAGACAAGACACAGAGCTGACAACCTTATTGAAGCTTTCGACGGCACAAATGTTGCAGGCTGGTCAAATGAGGAAATGCTCAACTACATCAACGAAAAGAACATCTGCTGCCCCGATTGCGGTGCTCACAACTTTACAGATATCCGTCAGTTCAACCTTATGTTCAAGACCTTCCAGGGTGTAACTGAGGACAGCAAGAACGAGCTTTATCTCCGTCCCGAAACAGCTCAGGGTATTTTCGTAAACTTTGCAAATATTCAGAGAACAACAAGACGTAAGGTTCCCTTCGGTGTTGCTCAGATCGGTAAGTCATTCCGTAACGAAATCACACCGGGTAACTTCATTTTCCGTGTTCGTGAATTCGAACAGATGGAGCTTGAATTCTTCTGCAAGCCTGGCACAGACCTTGAATGGTTCGACTACTGGAGAAGCTACTGCCGTGACTGGCTCTACTCACTTGGTATGAAGGAAGAAAACATCCGTCTTCGTGACCATGATGCTGACGAGCTTTGCTTCTACTCAAAGGCTACAACAGACTTTGAATATCTCTTCCCCTTCGGTTGGGGCGAGCTTTGGGGCGTTGCTGACAGAACAGACTACGACCTTACCCAGCACATCAATACATCAGGTAAGGCTCTTGACTACTTTGATCCCACAACAAACGAAAGATACATTCCTTATGTAATTGAGCCCTCACTTGGCGTTGAAAGACTTTTCCTTGCTGTAATGACAGAAGCTTATGACGAAGAAGTTGTTGACGCAGAAAAGAACGACAGCAGAGTTGTGCTTCACTTCCATCCTGCACTTGCTCCTTACAAGGCAGCAATTCTTCCTCTTTCAAAGAAGCTTTCAGGCGATGCTGAAAAGGTTTACCACGACCTTCAGAAGAAGTTTATGGTTGAATTTGACGATGCAGGTTCAATCGGTAAGAGATACCGCCGTCAGGACGAAATCGGTACTCCTCTTTGCATTACATTCGACTTTGAAAGCCTTGAGGACAACTGTGTAACAGTTCGTGACAGAGATACAATGCAGCAGGAAAGAGTTGCAATCAGCGACCTTGCAGCATATATTGAAAAGAAAATTGAATTCTAAAATACAACAAATTAGCCTCCGGTATTTAATATCCCGGAGGCTTTGTTATTTAATGTTGATATTTCGTCAGCAGCTGACCGAAGGTCAATTTAGCTCCGCAGTAATTTAGCTGACGAAGTCTATTTAGCTCGCCAAAGGCGAATTAAGCTGAAAAATCCCCCGAAAATCGGGGGATTTTTTGTTATCAGTTGTTGCCCATTGAGTAGTTGGGAGCTTCCTTTGTGATTGAAATATCGTGAGGATGGCTTTCAATAAGACCTGCGTTTGTGATTCTTACAAACTGAGTCTTTTCCTTAAGCTCGTCGATTGTTGCACAACCGCAGTAACCCATACCTGCACGAAGACCGCCCATCATCTGATATACGGTTTCGCTGAGAGTTCCCTTGTAAGGTACACGGCCTTCAACGCCTTCGGGAACGAGCTTCTTGTTGTTTGCCTGGAAGTATCTGTCCTTACTGCCCTGATTCATAGCAGCAATTGAACCCATACCACGGTAAACCTTGTATTTTCTACCCTGATAGATTTCTGTTTCACTGGGTGATTCTTCACAGCCGGCAACAAGTGAACCAACCATAATTGCGCTTGCACCTGCAGCAATAGCCTTAACGATTTCGCCTGAGTACTTGATACCACCGTCACCGATTACATTCTTGCCGTACTTAGCAGCCATTTCTGCACAGTCATAAATAGCAGTAATCTGAGGAACACCGATACCTGCAACGATACGGGTTGTACAGATTGAACCGGGGCCGATACCAACCTTAACAGCGTCAGCACCTGCTTCGATAAGAGCCTTTGTAGCTTCAGCAGTAGCAACGTTACCTGCAATAAGTGAAATGTCGGGGAATGCAGCCTTAACCTTTTCAACTGCCTTAAGAATGTTCTTGCTGTGGCCGTGAGCTGAGTCAAGAACGAATGCGTCAACATGAGCGGCAACAAGAGGAGCAGCTCTATCAAGCACGTCAGCTGTTGCACCGAGAGCAGCAGCACAAAGAAGTCTGCCTTCTGAGTCTCTTGCTGAGTGAGGATACTGAACAGCCTTTTCGATGTCCTTGATTGTGATAAGACCCTTAAGGTAGCCTGCATCATCAACAAGAGGAAGCTTTTCAATCTTGTGCTTCATAAGAATAATCTTTGCTTCTTCAAGAGTTGTGCCAACGGGACCTGTTACAAGGCCTTCCTTTGTCATAACTTCTTTGATTTTAATATTGTAATCTGAAAGGAAACGAAGGTCACGGTTTGTAAGAATACCTACAAGCTTGCCGTTTTCGCAGATGGGCACACCTGAAATGCGGTAGTTGTGCATAAGGTTTTCAGCTTCGTAAACATAGTTGTCGGGAGCCAAAAACATGGGGTTTGAAATAATACCGTTTTCGCTTCTCTTAACCTTGTCAACTTCCTGAACCTGAGCTTCAATTGACATATTCTTGTGAATAACACCAAGACCGCCTTCACGTGCAATTGCAATTGCCATTCTTGATTCTGTTACTGTGTCCATTGCAGCTGTCATTACGGGAATGTTAAGTCTGATACCCTTTGTAAGCTGAGTTTCAAGACTTACATCTGCAGGAAGAACATTTGATTCGGCAGGAATGAGAAGTACATCGTCGAAGGTAAGACCTTCTTTTACAAACTTTGAGTTGAAATCCATAACCATAATCCTTTCTCTCGTTTTTGAAATATGCTTGGTTTTGCTAAATTGTATTAAGATATTATAACATGTTAAATTGAAAGTATCAAGTCCTACAGAGAGTTTTTTTGACAAAGTTTTTGGAAGTTTTTCCCGACTTGGGATAGTGAACTGATTGACTCGCCAAAAAGTGTTAAGAGTTGAGAGTTAAGATGTGGGTCGCTTCGCTCCAATTATATCCGTTTCAGCTTACTTCAGAGCTTATATATTCATTCCGCCAAAGCAGAATGAAGCCGAAGGGGCACAAAGCTGTGCTTTTCAGGGGCGACAAGCTTCCAATTATATGAAACAAAACAAGGACCGCCAATGGCGGCCCCTACGGTATTATTTAAAATTGATGCTCACTGCCCGTGCTTTTTAATCATTTCTTCAAGTATTTCTGCCGCATCGTAAACTACCCTTGCACAAGGACGCATGGCATAATATTCAGCAGTTCTTTTGTCAGGTGCAGCACTCTCTTTTTTATCTTTAGCAACACTGAGCAGCTCACGGCAGATTATTGTGCCGCCGTGTCTTTCCTTGAATAAATCGCAAAACTCTCTTACAAGCTCGTAATTTTTCTTTTTGGTTTCATCGTCTTCACCTTTAACGGCAGACACAACTGAGCCTAATGCCATTGCGGCACCGCTTACTGCACCGCAAACCTCACGCTGTCTACCTACACCGCCACCGAGACCTGCTGAAATTCTTTTTGCAGTGTCCTCGTCAATTCCGAAACGGTGTGAGAAGGCAGTAAATACACTCTGTGAACAATTGAAGCCTTCCATAAAAAGCTCAAGGGCTTTTTCTTTTTCTGTCATATCGCTTTGTTGAGGGACTTTTCGCTTACAAGCATAAGGTAAGCATTGTCGCCTCTTCCTTTCTGTCGGTAAACTCTTGTTTTTTCGGGCACAAACATTTCAGGGCCTTTTCTGCCTCCGCGGGCTTTCAGCATAATCTGACCGAAAACAGGGAAAACAAGGGACACAAGATTATCGCCCGTTGCCGCATTCCACACACTGAAAGCAAAGTACATACAGTTGAAAATGAAATCCCAACCATTTCTTATGCTGAGAATTTTATCGGTGGCCTTCTGAAGCTGACTTTTTGTAATATCCTTTGAAATTGATACCCAACCGGTCTGGCCGTATTTGTTTGCACAGTAGGACTCAATATTGTAGTAAATTCCGTAGCCGTCATCTCTTGACGCTGCAAAGCAGCCCACTGAAACGCCTTCACCTACAGGAAGGCTATAAAGTCCAACAGTCTGCTTTTCGGTTGAAAGGTTTTCAAAGTAAACCCAGGCGTGGTCTGTCCATGATGTGCCTTCAAGATAGGTGATTACATAAATTCGTGCAACAATAGGCTCGTTTGCTGCAAAACAGGGTACGGCAAGTGAGAACACAATTGCCGCAACCATAATTATTGAAATAATTTTTTTAAGTGCTTTTTTCATTATAATTCCTCGTTGATTTTTTATTTTATCCTACAGGAGTTTTAAGTGAGCTTGATTTAACTACTGCAAGTGTTGCTCCTGAGCCTGAGCCCTTCTGCTTATATACTCTTTCGGCTTCGGGATAGTACATATTAAGGTTTCTGTTTCTTGCTCCGGCAAGTCTCATCTGAAGCTCACCAAGAGCAGGGAAAAGAAGGTTTACAAAAAGCTGACCTGTTGCTGTCTGCCAGATAGTAAAGGTGAACTGCATACAGTTATTGAAAATATTCCAGCTGTTAAGCTTCAGAATCTTGTTGCTTACCTTATTAAGTGTGTCGGCGGAAATTTCCTTTGTAATTGAAAAGAAATCGTGGTCGCCGTACTTGTTGATGCAGTGTGCTTCAATATTGTAATAAACACCTCTGCCGTCATCTCTTGTATTTGCAAATGTACCTACTGAAACGCCTTCGCCTACAGGAACGGTATAAGCACCAACCTGAATGGGCTCATCTGAAATGTTGTGTATGTAAATCCAGGTGTGACCGAGAGAGGGTACTTCCTTTACTCTTGAGCAAACCGAAATTTTTGCAACAATTTCGTCACCTGACTGTGCCGCAAAGGCGGGAACTGCCACCACGAGAATCAGAATTACTGATAAAAGGGCAGCCATTAACTTTTTTACTGTTCTTTTCATTTTTTATGTCTCCTTTAATTTTTATTGATATAAGCATACCTTCGATTCGTTTAACTTTGGTTAACTTAATTTTAAACTATTATTATCTTATCTTAAAAATTTAAAAAGACTTTTAATTGAATTATCTTCCAGCTCTATTTCGCTTTTCTCTGTCATAAGACTTTCGAGATAATGGGCATCACTGCTTCTTAAAAGCTTTTTACCTTTTGTTGCAGGATACTTTTCTCTGTAGAAGGCTTCATCAGCATCATAGGTCAACTCGAAGCAAGAGGTGTCAAGACCCTCTGAAAAATCACCAAGTGAAGAAATAATACTGTAAGAGCTTCTGTCAATATGAGCAGGATACCAGAGGCCGCTGTAATCTCTCATAATTTCATCAAGGCTTTCAATGCTTATGCCTGAAGCCGTTGTGAGAAGAAGCTCAAAGGAACTGAGTATTCCGTCAGCCTCGTTCATTATATATTGGTTGCCGAAAATCTTCTCTTTGTTTTTTATTGGCGGAAGAGTTGATTTTACATAGTCGGAAAAAGCAAGTGCATTTTCCAGCTCAGGAAAAAGACAGATACAGTGAATTTCCTCGCTTGTGCATAATTCCATTCCCGGCACAACCGTAAGCCCGATACTCTCTCCCACCTTCATTGTACTTTCACAGTTAAGGCAGGTGTTGTGGTCTGTCAGCGCTATAATATCACAGCCACAGATTTTTGCCATATTTGTAAGGTTGTACGGTGTCATTTCATTGTCACCGCAGGGTGAAAGGCAGGAGTGAATATGTAAATCGTATTTCAGTTTCATAAAAGCTTTGAAATTTCTACTGCAAGGTCATAAGCACTTTTTTCGCTTTGCAGTACGGGTATACCAACCGCTTCGGCCTTCAGTCTTGCGTCCTCGTCAAGAGGTGCATTCTCGGTAAGGAGCATACATGAGCAATCGGAAAGCACGCAAACGGCAATTGAGTTGATGTTACCCATAACCGTAAGCCACACATCGTTTTCCTTTATTCTTGACATAACCCAGGAAAGTAAATCTCCGCAGTAGCAGCCTTCAATTTCTCTTTCGCTGTCGCCCTCAACAAGAATTTTTACTTCAAGCTTTTCTGTAAGCTCTTTAACCTTCATCATTTTTTTCCTCCCCTGACTCTTCTGTCATAACCTTTACTCTGAAGGGTGCAGGAAGCCAGTCGTTGCTTCCGCCAACCTGAATTTTATGAAGCACACAGTCTGTTTCCTCTGCGTAGCCTCTTACAATATCGTCAGCAAGAGCTCTGCATGAGGGTGCACCGCAGATTCCGCAGTCAAGACCGGGCAGTGAAGCTTCAATTTCCTTAAGCTTACTCATCATACGCATAGCCTTGATTACATTGTCGGCAAGCTTCATAGCCGGTGAGGGTGTAACCTCTTCAGTAAGGCCGAAATCCTCAAGGTCGTATTTGTTTCTGATGCTGTTGCAGGAAACGGGCATAAACTTTCTGAGGTGCTGAATTCTTGCCCTTGCAACAAAGGGATTTTCAACAGTAAGAACACCGCCTACACAACCGCCTGTGCAGCAGTTAAGCTCAATAAAATCAAGGTCATTAAGCTTTTCATCCTCGAGCTCTTCAAGCACATTGATTACGTTACGGATACCGTCAGCCGCAAGATATCTCTCCTTCAAAAGGCCTGATGCTTCACCGCCGCTGCTTGCCCAGCTTACACCGATAATACCTGAATCGTTGATAAGCTCAACTTCATCTGTACTGAGCTTATCCATATTGTGCACAAGCTGAGGATAAATTTCCTTCATTGCAATTGCGCCGTCAACACCGCTTTTGCTGTAGCCGAGAGGATTTTTGATTGATGTTCTTTTCGCAGGACAGGGTGAAATAAAGAAAACGCCTATTTCCTCATCCTTAAGTCCCGTTTCCTTAATTGCTTCTTCTCTTGCAATTTTTGCCGCAAAGTCAACGGGTGCATAAAGGGGCAGAAGATTCGGAATAAGATTAGGGAAGCGGATTCTGATAAGTCTTACAACTGCGGGACAAGCAGTTGAGATAACGGGCTTTTTAAGACTTTCCGTTCTCATCATATTTCTTGTTGCACTGCTTATGAATTCAGCCGCCTTGCTTACCTCAACAACCTTATCGAAGCCCATCTTTTTAAGACCCGTCAGCACATAGTCAATATTTTCAAGGTTATTGAACTGACCGTAAAGTGCAGGGGCAGGCAGTGCGATTTTATATCTGAATTTATCTTTTTCGCTGAGATGCTCCATAACTGCATATTTTGCGTGCTGAGGGCAGACCCTGATACACTCGCCGCAGTCGATACATCTGTCGGAAATTATGTACGCCTTTTTATTTCTTACACGGATAGCCTCTGTGGGGCAACGTTTGATACAGTTAGTACACCCCACACATTTATCCGCATCAAGGCGAACTGAGTGGAATATTTTTGACATTATGTTTTCTCCTTTTAATTAAAGTGGAAAGTTAAAAGTTGAAAGTTGAAATAAGGGTCGCTTCGCTCCGGAATTATCCGCCTTTATATTCATAAATGAATAAAATCCTACCCGCCGAATTTATCAATCTGCTTCGGCGGAATGAATATAAGGGCTTAGCAGAAAGTTAAAACGAATACAATTCTCAAACCTTATCTTGTCGCCCCTGAAAGGGGAGATGTCAAAATCGCCTAAACGATTTTGACAGAGGGGTTTATAATCGGAGCTTTGCTCCCCACATTTTAACTTTCAACTTTCCACTTTAAACTTTATTCAATAAGTACCGCAAGCTTCAGCGTTGTTCCAACGCCTACCTCTGTTTCAATTTCAAATGTGTCGCTATATTTCTTTATGTTGGGAAGACCCATACCTGCACCAAAGCCAAGTGAACGGATATTATCGGGCGCAGTTGAATACCCCTCCTTCATAGCAAGGTCAATATCAGCAATACCCGGTCCCTGGTCAGCGAGAGTCATATTGATTCTGTCCTCGGTTATTTCAACATCTATTTCTCCGCCGCCTGCATGGATAACCATATTGATTTCGCCTTCATACATAGCAATGGCAACGTTTCTTATAACATTCGGTGAGACTCCCAGCTGTTTCAGTGTACGCTTAACATCACCGGAGGCTGCTCCGGCTCTTGTAAAGTCATCACCCGGCACATCGTAGTGCAGTCTGATGCTCTCACTCATTTTCCGCTTCCTCCTCTGAGACCGTTTTCATAAAGTCTGCCGCAGGAAGTAAACATTTCAAGCTCAGTACAAAGCATAACCATATCTCTGTCCTCAGCCATTTCAATCATATCAAGAGTAGGTCTTTTGCCTCTTACAAAAACGATGCAGTGCATATCCATCATTTCTGCAGTTCTTACAACCTGAGGGTTAACAAGACCCGTAAGAAGTACAGCCTGCTCTTTTACAAAAGCAAGCACGTCGCTCATCATATCACTGCCGCAAGCTGAGTTTACTTCTTTCTGAAGAAGGTCATCACGGCAAATAATTTCTGCTTCAAGAATTTCTTTAATGTCGTTTACTGTCATAATTTTTTCTCCTTTTTCATTTAAAGTGGAAAGTTAAAAGTTGAAAGTTGAAATGAGGGTCGCTTCGCTCCGATTTTATCCGCCTTAATACGATCAAAATCGTTTAATTCATACCGCCAAATTAAATCGCCAAAAATTGTTAGCAGAATTCATTTGTATCGGTTGCTTCGCACATTGTTTTTGTTGTTGCCATTAATATTTTCTTAAGCTCCAGACAATCACTTTTTACTGAATTGTATTCTTTTTCGCTAAGGTATTCAGTTTCAAAAAGTAATTCAAGCCAATATAAAGTTTCGTTGCTTTCTTTAAGGGCGATATATATTTTTGCAAGAAAATCCTTTGAGCTCATAGCACATTCGCTTTCTGCAATATTTGAACCTATGCTTGTTCCGCTTCTGAGCAGTTGCTTTGATATTATAAATTCCTTTTTCTCTTCGGTAAGATATTTATAAAGGTTAATTATTCTTATAGCAAACTTTATACTTTTTTCTTTAGCTATATTATTTTTCATTGCTTTTACCTTTCTTTTTCTTTATTCTCACCGACCGCTTCATCTGAACTATCATGGCGGAATCTAATTAAAATTTCTGAACATCTTTAACCCGGATAAAATCGGAGCGGAGCGACCCTTATTTCAACTTTTAACTTTCAACTTTCATATTTGTAATTTACTCTGCGAGTAAATTACAAAAAGCGACCGTAGTGGCCGCTTTTTAAAATCAGATGTATTTGAAATCGGCCTTTTCGATTTCTTTTTCAATAATATCAACGGCAAGGTTCCAGACTGTTTTTCCTGCTTCAACAAAGCCGTCCTTATTTTTTACGGAACAAAGCATTGCAAAAGCCTCGCCGATGTTTTCTGAAAGATTTCCGCCCTTCTGAACTGCAAGATAATAAAAGGTGAAGGCTGCACCGTTTTTAAGGTTATCATAGAAGCCGGGGGATTTCTTTTCAATGTTTTCATACATTGTGGCAATTGCCGTTGTTGTTACAATTGAAACGGGAATTTCAAACTGAAGTACAGTTTCGCAGGCAAAAACAAGAAGCACCTTCATCTGATAAAGAATATCTGATGTGAAATATCTGGGGGCAAGGTGATCCTTAAGATTAACAATTATGCCGTCATCACCCTTAGGAGTAATTGTTGCAAGAATTTCGCCGAGCTTTCTTGCTTTATCAATATTTCCGTTGATTCTGTGAGTCATAACCTCATCAAGGGTTCTTGAAATTTCGGCTGAGCTCTGGTCAAGCTCGTTTTTTGATCTGTATATCTTTACATCGTTTTCGCTCATATTTCTGTACTCCGGAAAACCGGTCCTTTCTTATTTCTCTTCAGCTGAAGCCTTGTTACGCTTTCTGCGTTTTCTTGCCTTGTATGAAAGAAGCTGACTGAGAGCATCCTCGGGCGGGCCGTATTCACCGATTTTAAGCGGATAAGCGTTGAAACCGCCGTGGAAGTCGCTGCCGCCGGTCATAAGCAGACCATGCTTCTTTGCAATTTTAATAAGTAATTCCTGCTGCTCAGGAGTATTTTCGGGATGCCATACCTCAACACCGTCAAGGCCAAGGGGAATAAGCTCTTCAAAAAGCTCAAAATTATTATAGAAGCCGGGATGGGCAAGAATTGCAATACCGCCTGCCTCGTGAATTGCTTCAATAATTTCCTGAGGGTCGGGATATGTAGGATCCATTGAAACATTCATCGGCGAATCCTTGCTGAAAAGCTTTTTGTGAAGATCACCGAAAATTTCTGTAGTGTAGCCGCATTCCATAAGCGCCTTAAGAATGTGCTGCTTGAAAATGTTTGTGGAGCCCTGTGCATTTCTGAGAATAAAGTCTTCACTGATGGGGAATTTGTTCGCCACCTTTTTAAGCATAATCACGCCGGCTCTCTTTCTGAGAAGCGAGTTGCTTTTGCAAAGGCCTTCAAGTCTTTCCGGCTTATCGGGCAGATAGCAAAGAATATGTACCTTTGATTTTCTCTTGCTGTCAGTTGCAGAAAATTCAACACCTGGTATAACATTGACACCGTATCTGTTGCCTATCATTTCTGCTCTTACAGTGCCTGCAAGACAGTCGTGGTCAGTAATTGAAATTGTTGTTACACCTGAATTTTTTGCTAAAATGACAATGTCGTCGATACCTACGGTACCGTCGGAAAGTTTTGTGTGAATGTGTAAATCTGCTTTCAAAATCAATTCCCCGTTTCTTACCTTTCAAAGATTTAAAAGTTGCTTTTTTCCGTTTTTGACCAAAATAAGGTCTACTACTCTATACTAACTGTTATTATACTCTTCTTTTATTTTTTTTGCAAGACAAAAAGAGCTTTTTTAAAGCTTTTTATTTATATATTACAGAGAAGTCTTTGAAGAATATTTACAAGAAGCTCTGTAAGACAGCTTTCCTTACGGTTGTTCATTTCACGGTAATCTTCAACTGAGCTGTCATCTGCATCGTCGCTGATTTTTCTGAGAGAAAGGAAGGGGATTTCAGCCTTATCGCATACTGATGCAATTGCTGCAGTTTCCATATCAAAGGCTTCAATTTTAAATGTTTCCTTATAGAAATCCTTCTTTGCCTTGTCTGTAAGGAAAATGTCACCTGTGCCTGTAGGAGCAGCAATAATTCCGTCACTCTGAAGCGCGTAGGAAAGAAGGGTCTCGTCAGCTGTGTATAAGTATCTCTGCTTGTCTGCCTTTACGCCCGGTGCATAACCGATAGCGGTAAGGTCAAAGTCACATTCAATATGGCTTGTTGCCGCAATCATATCTTCTCTTTTAAGGCGTGAAACCGCACCTGAAAGACCTGCGTTGAGAATGTAATCTGCTTTTTCTGCACCGATGAGGTAAGCCGCAGCTGCAGCCGCATTTGATTTACCGATACCACACTTTACTGCAATAAGCTTAAGTGCGTTTTTTTCATTTTTAAGGTAGGTTGTAACTGTGTCATTACCGAATTTTCTTTCTTCCTCACAGCCGTTTTCCTTTGCCCATGAAAGATAGGGAGCATATTCCATTTCATCAGCAAAAATAAGTCCAATTGTTTTTTCCATTTTTGTCGTTCCTTTCTGTTGGTTTACCCTTTGATTTTACCACAGTTTTCTTATCAATGTCAACGAGATAAGGACAGCATAAAATGAAAGTATAAAAGAAAAATCCGCAGTTTGTTTTTCCGGTGCGTCAATGCGTCTTATGAATAGCCGGAAGCGGCACTTTTAAGTGTGCGTACTGCTTTATATAAATGCAAAATGCAAAGTGCAAAATAATCGCAGGTTTATATTTCTGCAATTTGTAAGATGCAGCCTGCGAAACTGATTGAGTTGTAAAGGGTAATGAGTTTTTTGACCTCTCCGTCTTCGTCTTCGACGAATCCACCTTTTCTTCCAGAAACGGGCACCCTTTTGTCTGCTTTGCAGACATTTCCCCTAACAGGGGAATTACCTTTCAGGAGAGGCTTTTAGGTTGCTTTTCAGAAAATGAAACCATTAGAATACCGTCTGAATATTTTTGTGTTCAGCTTGAAAGTTTCGTCAACGGAGAGGTCGAAACTGAACGATTTCATCAATTTGCTTTGGCGGTATGAATATAGAGGTTTTGCAGTTCGCTTAAACGGCTACAATCGGAGCTTTGCTCCCCACATTTCAACTTTTAACTTTTAACTTTCCACTTTAATTTCTCCAAAGCGACCCGATAATTTTGCATTTAAAAAACTCTTGCAATAAAGTTTACTTTCTGTTATAATACACGTGGAAAAATATATAAAATTAAAGGAGCGCTAAAAATGAAAAGCACTAAAAGATTTTTTATTTATGCATTATGTATTCTTCTTTCAGTTGTAGTTGCATGCTCAACAGTTATGGTTGGTGCAACAGATGACGCTGCAAGCAGTAATTCATCATCTGAATCAACAACAGCAAAGCCCACAAATGAGGATCTTCTTTACACAGAGGAATCAATCCCCACAGAAAAGGATATTACAGACACAATCAGCGAAATCGTTTCAGAAAACGGCTGGCAAGATGACCTTTCAGAAGTAGGCAAGGAAATTACAGGTTCAAGTGCAGAGGCTGCGAATTTCCTCGAAAAGCTTATCGAAAAGCTTGAAAACGCATTTGAATCATTCATTCAGTTCTTCAGACAGATTTTCAGAATAGGCTTTTTTGATTAATCAAGTATAATCCTGTATTTTATCCGGTGGTACAATGGTATTGCCGGATTTAATTTTAAGAAGGGAAGATAAGAGTGAAAGATTACATTAAAAGCGGTATGCCGTATTACAAAAGAATGCTTACAATTGCCGTACCGATTATGGTGCAAAGCGGTATAACAAATTTTGTAAGCATGATTGACAATATTATGGTGGGCAGAGTGGGCACTCTTCAGATGACAGGTGTTTCAATTGTCAACCAGATTATGATGGTTTTCAATCTCTGCATTTTCGGTGCAATGTCAGGCGCGGGAATTTTTACATCCCAGTTTTTCGGAAAGAAAGACAGCGACGGTGTAAGAAGCACCATTCAGTATAAAATAATTGCCGCTTTTCTGCTTTCTGCCTTCGGTATAGGCGCTTTTGTAACCCTGGGCGATACTCTCGTTTCCTTTTATCTTCAGGGTGAAGGCTCACAGCAGGATATTCTTCAGGTTGCCTCATACAGCCGTGAATATCTTAAAATTATGCTTCTCGGTATTCTTCCTTTCGCTCTTTCAAATGTTTATTCATCCTCGCTGAGAGAAACCAACGACAGAATTGTTCCTATGATTGCAACGGTAGCTGCCGTTTTTACAAATCTTGTTCTTAATTACTGTCTTATTTTCGGTAATTTCGGCTTTCCCGTTCTTGGAATCAACGGTGCGGCAATTGCAACGGTTATTGCCCGTTTTATTGAACTTTTTATTCTTATGCTCTGGTCACATACCCACACCAAGAAATATCCCTTTATAAAAAAGCTGTTCAGAAAATTCACAATGACCCGTCAGGATATGGGAAAAATTACACTTATTACTCTGCCGCTTTTAATCAACGAGGCTCTTTGGGCATCGGGTATGGCTTTTCTCAATCAGTGCTACAGCATAAGAGGTCTTGATGTTGTTGCGGCGGTTAACATTGTTTCTACTCTCAGCAATGTTTTCAATGTTGTGTTTATTTCCTCAGGCAGTGCTATAGGAATTATTATGAGTCAGCTTCTTGGTGCAAAAAAGAAAACTAAGGCAAAAAGCTCCGCAATGAAGCTTATCTGGTTTTCCGTTTTTCTCTCGGTTATTATCGGCCTTGTAATGGCCCTTTGCTCACCCTTGTTTCCAAAAATTTATAAAACCTCCGACACTGTTCGTTTTATTGCAACTGAGCTTCTTTTTGTGGTAAGCTTTTTTATGCCTGTTCACGCATTCACAAACGGAACCTACTTTACCCTGCGTTCAGGCGGAAAAACTGTTATGACCTTTATTTTTGACAGCGGCTTTGTGTGGCTTTGCAGCGTTCCTCTTGCCTTTGTTTTAAGCCGTTTCACCGCTATGCCTATACTTACCTTGTTTATAACAGTTCAGCTGCTTGATTTACTCAAATGTATTTTAGGCTATATCTTTGTAAAAAAAGGTGTGTGGCTCAACACGGTTGTGTAAGACTTGATTATTTAAAGGCTTTTTGATATAATGTCTACCGAGGTGTTAAAATATGAAAATTCATCAATCGGCGGAGAATTACCTTGAAACAATTTATGTTCTCACAAAGCGTAACGGCTCCGTACGTTCAATTGATATTGCAAACGAGCTCGGTTTTTCAAAGCCCAGCGTAAGTGTAGCCATGAAGGCTCTCAGAGAAAACGGATATATAGATGTTTCCGGTGACGGTAAAATTATTCTTCTTGAAGCAGGAATAAAAATTGCCGAAAAGCTCTATGAACGCCACACGGTGCTTACAAATGCACTTATGGCTCTCGGCATTTCTGAAGAAACTGCTTCTGAGGATGCCTGCAAAATTGAGCACATTCTTTCGGAAGAGACGTTTAATGCTATTAAAATTCATTTTAATAATAAAAAAACACGTGTTTGATTACAGCTTTATATTGCGATGAAAGTTATCACCAATATTGATATCACAATGTAAATCAACTGCACAACAAAGCATTAAAAACCGCTTATGTTGCTAACGCAACATAAGCGGTTTCTGTTTTTATTAAATTTGTCTTATTTCATAAGTCTTCTGATTACAGCTTCGCAGTCTGCTTCGTCCATAATCTTGGGAACGGGATAGAGAGGATTGCCTTCCTTAAGCGCACGCTTAACGATTGTGGGGATGTCTTCATCCTTAATGCAATCGAACTTATCCTGAATGTTCATGTTCTTGTTCATCTGCTTGATAGCTTCGATGAATGCTTCAGCCTTTTCCTTGTCAGTGCCGTCTGTCTTAACGCCAGCGATAACTGCAAGCTTTGCAAGACGAGCGTGAGCTGTTTCACCGTAGTATTCAAGAACGTAGGGAAGGATTACTGCATTTGCAAGACCGTGAGGAATGCCGTAGAAACCGCCAAGGTTGTGAGCGATTGCGTGAACATAACCAACGTAAGCTCTTGTGAATGCCATACCTGCATAGTATGAAGCCTTGAGCATTGTTTCTCTTGCTTCAATGTTCTTGCCGTCTGTGTAAGCTGTTTCAAGTGATTCGAAAATCATCTTTGTAGCCTTTTCAGCGTAAAGCTCTGTTGACTTAACGTTACTTCTGCCGATGTAAGCCTCAACTGCGTGAGTGAGAGCATCCATACCTGTTGTTGAAGTAATGTGAGGAGGAAGACCAGTTGTAAGCTCTGGATCAAGAACTGCATACTTGGGTCTGAGTCTGGGGTCGTTGATAGCGTTCTTTTCGTGAGTCTTACGGTCACTTACAACAGCTGCAAGTGTAACCTCTGAGCCTGTACCTGCTGTTGTGGGAACTGCAAAGAGAGGAGGAAGCTTATGTACAAGCTTGAGAACACCGCGCATCTTTCTTACGGGAATCTTGGGGTTAGAAACTCTTGCGCCTGCTGCCTTTGCGCAGTCCATAGGTGAACCGCCGCCGAAAGCGATAAGACCTTCACAGTTGTTGTCAACATAAAGCTGACGAGCATCTTCAATGTTTTCAATTGAGGGGTTGGGTTCTGTGCCGTCGTAAACAACATAGTCAACGCCTGCCTTTGTCATCTCTTCAAAGAGAGAATCAAGAAGGTGGATGCCCATAAGACCCTTATCTGTTACGATAAGAACCTTGTTTACGCCCTTGCTCTTAATGAACTCGGGAAGCTTACGGATTGCTCCGGGACCCTCAAGTGTTTCGGGTTCTGTCCAGTCAAAAGCGAACATAGCAATCTTGAATGCTGACTGATATGCTCTGAAAAATGCTTTCTTTAACTGCCACATTTTAAATCATCCTTTCAAATATATTAAGGTTTTGCTTTGCACATTTTATAATACTATTTTTTTATTTACTTTGCAAGAGAAAAAGGAAAACTTTTACTGTTTATTGACTATTTAATTCTTACAATCTTAAAAGTGCGCTAAAGAGGGGTTAAATTGTTGTAATAGAAAAGCTAATGTGTTATACTAAAATGTAATTGAGGTGAAGCTATGTATAACGAACAGAACATAAAAAAAGAACTCACTGAAAAGATTGATTTTATAATAAAGGACGAGGTGGGCTCAACCAACGATGAGCTCCAACTTCTCGCAAAAAACGGTGCGGATGAAGTTACCGTAATGCTTTCTGAATCTCAGACAGGCGGTAAGGGCAGAATGGGCAGAAGCTTTCATTCGCCAAAGGGCAGCGGAATTTATATGAGTATTCTTCTTCGCCCTTCATTTTTGCCTGAGGACTGCAACCTTCTCACACCTATGACAGCTGTTGCGGCAGTTAAAGCAATTGAAGAAGTGTTTTCAGTTAAGGCTGATATAAAATGGGTCAATGATATTTATATTGACGGCAGAAAGGTTGCAGGTATTCTCACAAAGGCGGCATTTTCATCATGTGCTAAAACTGACTATGTAATTATAGGTATCGGCATAAATCTTACTCCTCCTGAGGGTGGGTTTCACGATGAAATTAAGGATATTGCAGGCGCTGTATGCGAAAAGATTTCCTCAGAGGAAAGAGACAGACTTGTGGGCGTATTTTTAAGAGAGCTTCTTTCTTTTTATAAGGCTATGCCTGAAATTACCTTTTATGATGCTTACAAAGAAAGGCTTCTCTATCTTGGTGAAGAAATTACCGTAAGAGAAAAGGAAAGCTTTTATGAGGCTACAGTAATTGGTGTTGATGAAAGACTTAGACTGAAGGTAAAGCTTAAAGACGGAAAAGAAAAGCTTCTTTATACCGAAGAAATTACTATAAGAAAAAAAGAGGGATAAAATGAAAAGGAATATAAAAAATGCAGTTGTAATAGTTGTAGCAATTATTGCGGCAATACTTACATGCTTTGCAGCACTTACCTTCAGTGGCACAGTTTCCTTTGTTGAGCCTACAACAACTGCTGCACCTACAACAGAAGCACCAACAACTGAGCCGCCACCACCGTATATTACCTCAACGGCAACAATACGCTCAGCAGGCGATGTGCTTATTCACATTCCCGTTTACACTGCGGCTAAAACTGCTGACGGCTACAATTTCGATAATATTTTCACTTACACAGAAAGCCTTATTGAGGACTGCGACTACTTTGTTGCAAATCTTGAAACTACTCTTGCCGGCACAGGCGTAGCCTACAGCGGTTTTCCACGCTTCAATTCACCTGATGCAATTGCAGATTCACTTAAAAAGGCAGGCGTTGACTGTCTGCTTACTGCAAATAACCACACCTTTGACAAAAACAATGCGGGCGTTATCCGCACTCAGGAAGTGATTAAAGAAAAAGGCTTTGATTACACAGGCACAAGACTTAATGAAGATGGCAGAAAGTTTATTATTTCCGATGTGAACGGAATAAAATTCGGCTTTATCTGTTATACCTATGAAACTCCATCATCAGAGGGCAGGAAGTCACTTAACGGACTTACTGTTGATACAGCAACAGCACCGCTTATAAATTCATTCAAGCCTGATAATCCCGAGCCCTTTTATGAAGAGCTGAAGGCTGAAATGAAAAAGATGAAGAAAAAGGGTGCAGAGGTTATAACCGTTTATATGCACTGGGGTGAGGAGTATCAGCTTTCACCCAACAATAAGCAGAAGGAAATTGCTCAGAAGCTCTGTGATATGGGTGTTGATGTAATTATCGGCGGACATCCCCATGTTGTGCAGCCCGTTGACCTTTTAACCTCAAGTAACGGAAAGCACAAAACAGTCTGCGTTTATTCAATGGGTAATGTGCTTTCAAATCAGCGCAGAGCATATATGGGTCTTAAAACAGGTCATACAGAAGACGGACTCACCTTTGAAATGACCTTTTCAAAATACAGCGACGGCAAGGTTGTTTTTGAAAGCGTAAAGAGTATTCCTACATGGGTGCATGTGTACTCGTCAGGCGGTAAAAAGGTGTATAACATTGTGCCGCTTTCAAAGAATATGGATGAAAAAGCCGAAAGCCTTGGTCTTAATAAGTCGGGTGACGGCTTAAGTCAGGCAAAGGCATCATACGAAAGAACAATGGCTCTTGTAAAAGAGGGTACTGACAAATGTAACAAGTATCTGAAGGCAAAGGACAGAGTTGTTAACTAAGGAGAGAATATGAGAATAATTTCATTTATTTTATCGGTTATTATGAGTGCATTCAGCTTTTTACCCTGCTTTAAGGATGATATGAAAATTGACGCAATACAAAAAGAAATGCCCGGTGATGCTTACAGCTTTACCGATGGCGGTGCAGTTTCGGTGCACGACCCGTCACTTTTTAAGGCAAAGGACGGCACCTATTATGCTTACGGCACACACATCACAACAGCCAAAAGTACTGACCTTATTAACTGGCAGTATGTTTCAAGCGGTGTGTGCGACAATAACAGACTTCTTGTGCCTGAGGGCAAAACCTTAAGACAGGCACTTGCTGAGCCCTTATCCTGGTGCGATGCGGCTCAGGTGCAGTGGGGCACAGCCGAAGAGGAATGGCAGACCAATGTGTGGGCACCGTCAGTTATCTACAACAAATTCCTGAGAAAGTACTGCTACTACGGAAGCACCTCACTTTTCGGCACTGCAAACTCAGTTATATGGATGGCAACCTCAAAAAATCCTGAGGGTCCCTTTGTTTATGAGGAATGTCTTCTTTACAGCGGCTTCAATAAGCATATCACTGCTGAGGGTGACATAATGTATCCCACTCATTATAAATTCACTAACCTCGGTGAGCTTTCACAGACTCTTGTTTACACCAAAAAGCAGATTGAAGCCCAAAGCTGGTTTCATTGGTGGGACGGATATGATAACTCCTACGGAAAAGCTCCTAACTGCATTGACCCTGCAGCTTTCTATGATAAAAAAGGCAATCTCTGGATGACCTACGGCTCATACAGTGGCGGCACATACATTGTACCGCTTTGCAAAACAACAGGTATGCCCGACTTTTTCAAAATGAAGCGCACCAAGGGCTATGATATGTACTTCGGTAAAAAGCTTCTTTCAACCAACGAAGAGCTTGAGGGCAGCGGTGAAGGTCCCTTTATTCTTTACGATAAGGAAACAGATTACTACTATCTCTTCATCACCTACGGCTACCTTGATGCTGCAGGCGGATACAATATAAGACAGTATCGCAGTAAAAATCCCGACGGCCCTTATGTTGATGTTATGGGCAATGACGGAAACGAAATGAAAAACACCGGTCTAAAAATCAGCGGTAACTACGGCTTTGAGGGAGAGGGTATGGCATACCTTTCAAGCGGTCACAGCTCCTATCTTTCAGACGACGGAAAGATTTTTGAAGCCTTCCACACCCGTTATAACGATGGCTACGGCGGTTACTTCGATATGAAAATTCATCAGATGGTGCGTACAGAGTCAGGCTGGCTTACACCTCTGCCTTTTACATATAAGGGTGAAGCAGTGAATAAGTCCGGCTTTGATAAGGCAATCCTTTACGGTGAATGGCAGATAGTTGACCTTAATTCTGTTACTGTAAAGGCTGAAAATACAGACGGCACAACTGATTTTGATTCCTCAGTTTCACCCACACAAAAGGTTGTCTTTACAGAAAAGGGCGAAATCAAGGGCTTTACTGATTACATTCCTTCAGAATTCAATGCAACCGAAAAAGGCGAAAAAGTAAACGGCAGCTTTACCTATAACGGCGGCACAGAGTTTTTAACAATTACACTTGGCGATGTGGAATATGAGGGCGTGCTTTGTGAAATGACAGGCGAAAGCGGAAAAAGATACATAGCCCTTTCAGCTGTTGGCAGTGACAACTCAACACTTCTCGGCATAAAAGAATTTTAATTAAGCTACAAAGGAGGCGAAAGCCTGATGGAAAAATTAAGGAGGAAAACCGACGGACTAATTCTTCTTTATTCCTTTACCATACCTGCCCTGGCAGTGCTTTTAAGCTTCGCCTTCAAGGAGCTTTCACCCTTTGGCGGACGCAGTATAATTTCAATGGACGGCTTTTCGCAATATTATCCTATGCTGATAAATATGACCGAAAGCATAAAAGACGGAGAGGTTTTCTATAGCTTTTCCGGTGCCTTGGGCTTTAACCTCTGGGCGCAGAATGCTTACTACACCAACAGCCCCTTATGGCTTATTCTCTATCTCGTGCCTCATCAGTATCAGGTGCTTGCAATTGACCTTATTGTGGTGCTGAAATTTGCGCTTGCAGGTCTGTTTTTCGCCTTAAGGCTTACAAAGGTAGGTAAAGCAGAGGGCTACAAAAAACGCTTCTTTGTTTACACTGCCTTTTCAGTGTGTTATGCCCTCAGCGGTTATATGCTCGCCTTTGTAAATCAGCTTATGTGGACAGATGTGATTATTCTTCTGCCTCTTGTAATTCTCGGCTGTGAAAAGCTTTTCAGTGAGGGCAAAACCGCACTTTATGTAGTTACACTTTTCCTTTCAATATGGAGCTGCTTTTATATCAGCTATATGGTGTGCGTTTTCCTTTGCCTTTACTTTATTTACCTTTCATTCAGAGAAAAGCACAGCATTAAAGATGTAATAAAAAAGGGCGTGCATTTTTCCTTTGCCTCACTTGTTGCAGGCGGTATGGCAGGCGTTGTGCTTCTGCCCACAATCAAGGCACTTTCTCTTACAATGGCAAGTGATATGGGCTTTACAGGCGGACTTGAAATCAAGTATAGCCTTTTTGAAATTCTTCGTCAGCTTCTTCCCTTTCAGAAGGTTTCTCTTGAATACGGAGCACCGAATCTTTACTGCTCAGTGTTTGCAGTTGTGCTTATGACAGCATTTTTCCTTACTAAAAAGGTGCCGAAGAGAGAAAGAATAATCTCCTTTGCTTTTGTTACATTTATGTTTGTTTCAATGAGCGTTAATCTTGGCGAATTTGTGTGGCACGGCTTTCATTTTCCCAATCAGCTTCCGGCAAGACAGAGCTTTCTTGTTATCTTCCTTATTCTCTCTCTTGCGGTTAAGGGTGCGGAAAATCTCACACTAAAAAAAGAGGAGCTGCTGCATTATGCTTCCGTCTTATCAGCGTTGACGGTAGTTTTCAGTTTTATAACAATTTTTCTTGCCAACACCTGGGCAAGCCGAATGGATTCACTGCAACGATATGAAAGCTCGGTAGAAAACGTAAAGGAAATCATAGCAGAAGAGGACTTTTACCGTATGGAATGGTCAGGCGAAAAAAAGAACAATATGCCTCAGCAGTGCACCTACAACGGTGTGTGCTACTATTCCTCAACTATGTCAGCCGATGCCTGGAATTTCTTCCAGAATCTTGGCATGGAGCGATATGCGCAGAGAGTCAGCACTCATTACACAGGCTCGCAGATGACTGACGACCTTTTCGGTATAAAATATGTTCTTACAGAAAATCTTACATTTGAAAGCCCAGATGAAAGATTAAGCATTACAGAAAACGAAGATGCTCTTCCTCTTGGCTATCTTTCAGAAAAGGATGTGCTTACTCTTGACCTTTCTGAATTTGAAAAAGGCAAGGAAGCACAGAAGGCGCTTTTCAATTCAATTGTAAAAGACGGCAGTGAAAATTACGATGAAGCCATTGACTACCTTCACAAAAACGGCTTTATAATGACAGAATTTGACACGGATTACATCAAGGGCACAGCCCTGACGGACAAAGACGGAGCTTTCCTTTTCTCGATTCCTTACGATGAGGGCTGGCAAGTTAAAATTGACGGCAAGGAAGCTGAAACTAAAAAAGCCGCAGGGTATCTTCTTGCGGTTGAAACTGAAAAGGGCACTCATGAATTTGAGCTTACTTATACTGTGCCGGGAATTGAAGCAGGTGCGGTTATAAGTTTTGTGTCCCTTCTTTCATTCTGCGTGATGCTGTTAATCAGAAGGAAGAAAACTTAAAACATCAGATAACACCGCCACATTAAGTGAGCGGTGTTTTTCTTGGGCTTCGTCAGTAAGCTGAAATTGTAATACTTTTGTTATAATTTTGTGCTACTGTTTGTAAGAAATAACTTTTACAATAAAAATGTACCAAGGAAAGTGCAAAAGGAGAGAAAGCAATGTATAAGGTTCTGGTATGTGATGACGATAAGGCGATTGTCCGTTCAATTGAAATTTACCTTGACTCTCAGGGCTACGAGACCGTAAGTGCCTATAACGGCAAGGAGGCTCTTGAAATTCTTAAAAAGGACAAGGATATTCACTGCATTATTATGGATATAATGATGCCCGTAATGGACGGTATAACTGCTACCCTTGAAATCAGAAAGGAGAGCAATATTCCCATTATCTTCCTTTCTGCAAAAAGTGAGGACACAGACAAAATTGCAGGTCTCGGCTTTGGCGGTGACGATTATGTAACCAAGCCCTTCAGTCCTCTGGAGCTTTGTGCAAGGGTAAAATCACAGATAAGACGCTTTGTTTCTTTAGGCTCAAGAGTTGAAGAAAAGGATGTAATTACCACCGGTGGACTTTCTCTTGACCTTAAGCGAAAGAGTGTTACCCTTGACGGTGAAGAGGTAAGACTTACCGCAACGGAGTACGGCATACTCGAATACCTTATGAAAAATCTCGGCATTGCAATTTCCTCAAATCAGATTTTCGAAAACGTGTGGAACGAAAACGCTTTCTCTGCAGAAAAAACTGTAACGGTACACATCAGACGAATAAGAGAAAAAATTGAAATTGACACAAAGAATCCTAAATATTTAAAGGTGGTGTGGGGAATTGGATACAAGGTCGAAAAAATCTAAAATTACTTTTACAAAGGTCCTCTGCGTTATTATGATACTGCTTACTGTTGGCTTTTGTACCTTCAGTGCGGTTGAAAGAGTTGACACAGTATGGCACAGCAGCGCAACAAAGGTTACACTTGACGATGCACTGCAGTTTGACTCATTGTACAGAATGGAAGGAACAGTATTTGCAAGTCAGCTGGATAATTACCTTATGCACATTGATTCACTTGCAAAGTACGAAAGCGGCAGTAAGGAAGCCTATGAAAGAAACACAGTTACAAACAAGGCTGCTGCTGAAAATCTAAAAAAAGATATGATTTACCATATCAAAAAGGATATGTACAGAACCAATAAGAATGGTGAAACTGAAGGTATTGTAGGTCTTCTTGAGCTTTCTGAAGCAGGCTACCTTTCACTTGATTATATGAATGTTACCTCAGGTGAAGCAGGCAGATATGTGGACTTTAAAACTGAATTTTCCTACTGGGAATTGGAATACGAGGATTATCCGGACTTTTTTGTTGACGAGCCTGATATGTATTACAACGGCACATGGGATGACACACATTCGAACAACTCAACCGTTGATTATTATTTCAACAGTTTTCCTGCGGATGTAAAAAAGATGGCTGAGGAAATGGGTTATGATCTTGTTGTTCCCATAAATGCCTATATTTATGAAACTGACGTTGATGAAACCGTAATGTACACAACCCTTGTGCCCAATCCGACAAATATTGACGGTGAGCTTTCATTTGAAAACAGCAATACCTCATATATGTTCGGCTTTTACGGCGTTACCTTTAATGATGCAAAGCTTCAGGATGAGCTTTATAACTTACCTTACTCAACCTATGAGGGTTTTCTTAATAAATATGAGGAAGAAAGAGCTGAGCTTAAAAATTACCCCTCAGCTTACTTTGCAACCCTCAGAAACGGCAAGGTTGTTTCAACAAACATAAAGGGCTTAACCGAAAAATCCACAGAGTATGATGTTATGAAGGCTATCGGCAAGTGCGATTTTCAGGCGCGCTTCAAAAACGATAGCTGGGATATAGTAAAATCTGAAGGACTTACTGACATAGACGGCTTCCTTTTTGATAGCTGCGAAGCAGAAAGTGAGCTTCATATTGTGGGAATTTATCCCCACGGCACTGATAAAACTGAGCCCTTCCACGCAAAGCTGGGCAAAGAATATCAGCATAATTTTCTTATGATGAAGAAGGCAATTCAGGAAATGATCTGGATTGCACTTATCGGTCTTGCAATCTGCATTTTCTTCGGTCTTATTCTGGTTGTGAAAAGCGGCAGATATAAAAAAGATGATGAAGTCTATATGGCATATCTCGACAAGATGTGGGTTGAAGTGAGAACGGCAATTGACGGAGCAATAATTTTCTTCTTTGGCTGGTTGTTCCTTGATGAACTATTCTCATTGAGTAACAGCTTCGTGGCTATAAACGCTGTTCTTATGACAGCTATGGCAGTTGTTGTTGCGGCGGCACTTCTTGATCTTATACTTTACATCACAAGACATATTAAAAACCGTGACCTCGGTAAGAGCTTTATGGTGGCATGGATATTCAACAAGATAATCAAGGGTGTCTGGAACTTCTTCAGAAAGAACAAAGAAAAGCTTAAGGCTAAGAAGGAAGAAATCCTCAGAAGATATATCTACGTTGGTGATGTTGAGACCGAGGTTAAGAGAAAAACTCTCATAGTTATTCTTATCAATATTGTTGTGGGCAGCTTTGCAGTTATTCTTCTTGCGGCAGAAACCGTCTTTTTCTGTGCACTCATTGTTGTTGCTCTCTTCCTTTTCGACTGCTATATTCTTCTTCGAGGTGTCCGTTTTGTGGGCGCAGTAAAGAGACTTTTTATGGTTACAGCTGAAATCCGTAACGGTGAAGAAAACGCAAGAGTGGACTACACTGCTATTCCCGAAGCTTTCCATAAAACTGCAGATGACCTTATGGGCATCCGTGACGGAATCAAAAATGCAGTTGATAAGGCAATGCAGAACGAAAAAATGAAAACCGAGCTTATCACCAACGTTTCTCACGACCTGAAAACTCCGCTTACAAGTATTATCAATTATGTTGACCTTCTTCAGAAGTGCAATATCGAAGACGAAACTGCACAGAGCTATCTTGCTGTCCTCAGCGAAAAGAGTGACCGTCTCAAGCACCTTATTGAAGACCTTGTTGAAGCTTCAAAGGCTTCCTCAGGCGCAATTAATGTAAATACAGTTTCCGTAAGCGTAAACGAGTTTATAAGTCAGCTTACAGGTGAGCACGGTGAGGGTCTCTCTGAGAAAAATCTCTCTGTAATTGTAAATCTCCCCGACGAAAATATTATCGTTAAGGCAGACAGTAATCTTCTTTACAGAGTGCTTGAAAACCTTGTTGTAAACGTAAAGAAGTACGCAATGGAGCATACCCGAGTTTACATCAGCGCTCAGAAATCAGGTGCATCGGCAAAGATTATTATCAAGAACATTTCTGCTGCACCCTTAAATATGACTCCTGAGGAGCTTAAGAGCCGATTCGTCCGTGGTGATGAATCACGCTCAACCTCAGGCAACGGTCTCGGTCTTTCAATTGCAGAAAACCTCTGCAACCTGATGAAGGGTAAGCTTGATATCGCAATTGACGGTGACCTTTTCACCGCAACGGTTGAAATGCCGCTTGAATAAAAGCCCGAGAGGGCTTTTATTCAGAGTTGAAAGTTGAAAGTTAAAAGTTGAAATGTGGGGAGCTACGCTCCGATTATAAACCCCTCTGTCAAAATCGTTTAGGCGATTTTGACATCTCCCCTTTCAGGGGCGACAAGATTCGGTTTAACGCTTCGCTCCGATTATATACGTTTTAATTACAACCAAAATCAAATAAACAGTCCGCCAAAGCAACTGAGCTTAATTGGCGGACTGAATTTTTATATCTTATATTTGTAAAGGCGGATACAATTTACTCTTTACCCTTTTTATCTTAACTTATTTCGCAGACTATCACCTTCTTTTTACAGAAACATAAACCTGCGACCATATTTTAACTTTCAACTTTTAACTTTCAACTTTAATTTCTGATGCCGAGAATCTCCTTCAGCAAATCAAGAAAGCTCTCTTCCCCAAGGGTGTTGATTTTGAAAAGCATTGCCTGGCTGCCGCCTGAGGTAATTGCAGAAAGCTGAATCGGATTATTACCCACCTGAAGAAGGGTAATGCTGAGGCTTACACGGTTCTGACCCATATAAGAATAACGCTCAAAAACTCTTACACTGCAGCGTGTGTCACCTATGCGGTAATCACTCTGATCTTCAAGTGATGAGGTCATGCTGCCGTTTTCAATTCCGTCTGTAATTCTTCTGATCACATCGTAAAAATCGCCTGTTATGGTGCATTCTAATTTAGCCATAATATTTCCTCCTTGTGAGTTTTTACAGTTATATTATAAATCCTCCGTAAGCTCTTTGTCAATATGCAGATTTTTGCTCAGGGAGTCTTTTGGAAATTGACAAAATCCCTCTGATATGTTATAGTAAACTGAAACCATAGCGGAACAATTTCTGCAAATTTGAAAGGAGCAGGATTATGGCAAAGTATACAAAAGACGATATTCTCAGAATAGCACAGGAGGAAGGAGTAAACTTTATCAATCTTCAGTTTACAGATATTCTCGGCACACCTAAAAGTGTTTCAATAACAACAAGTCAGCTTAATAAGGCTCTCGATAACCGCTGCATGTTCGACGGTTCATCAATTGACGGCTTCGTTAGAATTGAAGAGAGTGATATGTGTCTTTATCCCGATCTTGACTCCTTTGTGATTCTTCCTTGGGATGAAGCAAACGGCAAAACAGCAAGACTTATCTGTGATGTTTATAATTCAGACGGCACACCTTTTGAGGGCGACCCCAGATATGTTCTCAGAAGAGCTATGCAGAGAGCTGCTGATATGGGCTTCAAGTGCTTCGTAGGTCCCGAATGCGAATTCTTCCTTTTCCATCTTGATGCTTGCGGTAAGGCAACAACAAACACCTTTGATATGGGTGGCTATTTCGATTTCGGTCCCGTTGACCGCGGTGAAAGCTGCCGCAGAGAAATCTGCCTTATTCTTGAAAAGATGGGCTTTGAAATTGAAGCATCACACCACGAAAACGCAGTTGCTCAGCACGAAATCGACTTCAAGTATGACGAGGTTCTTACAACAGCTGACAATGTAATGACATTCAAGCAGGTTGTAAAGACAATTTCAGATAAGCACAACCTTTATGCAACCTTTATGCCCAAGCCCGTATTCGGTATGGCTGGCTCAGGTATGCACATCAACCTTTCACTTTTCAAGGACGGCAAGAATGTTTTCTGCGATGAAAATGATGAGAGAGGTCTCAGCTCACTTGCGTATAGCTTTATTGCAGGTGTTATGAACCACATCAAGGCAATTACCGTTCTTACAAATCCCCTTGTTAACTCATATAAGCGTCTTGTTCCCGGCTATGAAGCTCCCGTTTATATTGCCTGGTCTGCCAAGAACAGAAGTCCCCTTGTTCGTATTCCCACAGCAAGAGGCTCAGGCACAAGAATTGAGCTTCGTAATCCCGACCCCGCTGCTAACCCCTATCTTGCTTTTGCTGCAGTGCTTCAGGCAGGTCTTGACGGCATTGAAAAGGGTATGACACCTCCCGCTCCTGCTGACAGCAACATCTTTGAGCTTACAAGAGAAGAAAGACATCAGGCTGACATTCACTCACTTCCCAAGACTCTCTACGATGCCCTCAGAGAATTCAGAAAGAGTGACTTTGCAAAGGAAGCGGTCGGTGAGCATGTTCACAAAAAGTATATCACAGCAAAAACAGAGGAATGGACAGAATACACCACACGAGTTTCTCAGTGGGAAATTGATAAATATCTCGGAAAGTATTGATTTAAATGGAATTCAAAGTAAATCCGGCTTCTTTCAGCGGAATTTTTGCCGTACCCACAGCAGTTGTTGACGAGAATATCCGCCTTGCCAGTGTTGTTCAGCTGAAGGTAATTCTCTACCTTCTCAGACACGGCTCTGTAAGACAGGTAACTGTAAAGGATATTTCCGATGCACTTTTCCTTGACAGCCAGGATGTGGCTGATGCACTGCTTTTCTGGTACGAAAGAGGCATTGTTATAAAAGACGGTGATGCACCTGCTCCAGTTGTGCAGAGTGCTCCTGTCAAAGAGGAAGAAACAAAAATTGAAATAACTCCCGTTGCTCCCAAAAAGGAGGTTCAGGATATCCCCATTTCACGCCCCAGCCACGAGCAGATTGCCGTAAGATGCAAGGAGTGTGAGGATATCTCCGTTCTTTTCCGTGAGGCACAGACAGCCCTTGGCAAAACAATCGGCTATGACGGTCAGTCAGTGCTCATTATGATGTACGACTCCTACGGTCTGCCCGTTGAGGTTATTCTTATGGCAATTGAGTATGCCGTAAGTCAGGGCAAGGCAAGCTTTTCTAATATCGCCAAAATCGGCAAAAGATGGAGCGAGCTTGAAATTGATACCCTTGAGGGTGCAATGGAATACATTGAAGAGCATAATGTTGTAAATGAAGTGTGGCACAAGCTGAGACTTCTTACCGACATAACCAATAAACGACCCACATCGAAGCAGTTCGGTTATCTTACTGCGTGGATCAAGGAATACGGCTACGATGCCAATATGATTTTCTATGCCTATGAAGAATGCGTTGATCGCACCGGCAAGATGAGTATGCCGTATATGGATAAAATCATAACCTCATGGCACAAGAACGGTGTAAAAACACCGCTTGATATTGCCGAGGAAAGAAAACGCTGGCAGGAAAGTCAGGCAAAGAAGGCTCCTAAAAAGGAAAAAGAAAAACCTCAGCACGAGCAGCGTGAAGCATCCTATGATATTGACCGCTTTATGCAGAAGAGTGTTGACCTTGTTTACGACAAAAACGATAAAAACGCCTGAAAATAACCGTAGGGACACGGTGTGCTGTGTCCGCAAACCCAAATCAAGAAAAGAAGGTGCAAACTGTGTCCTATAAGCAAAGTGTATACATCAAAGCAAAGCAGATTCTTGACGAGCGCAGAGCTACTGCTCTTAAGGTGCAGGAAATCCGTCACAGTGAAATTGCAATGGAATATCCCGAGCTTCTCGAAATTGAAAGAGAGATGGCGCAGTGCGGTGCTGACACCGTTAAGGCAATCGGTATGGGTGCAGATGCAGCTGAATTTATCCGTCAGCTTTCAATTAAAAGCCTTGATGCTCAGGACAGAAAAAAGGCACTTCTCAAAAAGGCAGGCTATGAAGAAAATTATCTTGAGCCGCCTTATACCTGTCCGGTTTGTAAAGACACCGGCTCACACAACGGCTACTACTGTCAGTGCTATAAAAAGCTTATAAGAGAGGTTGCAACAGACGAGCTTTCAGCAGCTTCACCGCTTAAAAGATGCTCATTTGAAAGCTTCAGCCTTTCAAAGTATGCTGATATTACAGATAAAACTCTCGGTGTAAATCAGAGAGAGCATATGACAAAGGTATATAATTACTGCAAGGCTTATGCTGAAGACTTTACCACAAAGAGCAAAAACCTTCTTATGATGGGTGCAACCGGTCTTGGCAAAACTCACCTTTCTCTTGCAATTGCCAACAAGGTAATTGAAAAGGGCTACGATGTTTACTATGACAGCATTCAGAATATTATGGATAAGCTTGAAAGAGAGCACTTCGGCAGACTTCCAAGAGAAGAAAGCATAAAGGAGGATATTCTCTCCTGCGACCTTCTTATTATTGACGACCTTGGCGTTGAGTTTTCAACACAGTTTACCGTAGCTGAGCTTCATAACATAATCAACACAAGAATTCTCCGCTGTCTGCCTACAATTATCAGCACAAACCTTGAGCTTTCTGATATTGAAAAGCAGTATTCACAGAGAATTGCTTCAAGAATAATCGGCACAAGTATGCCGCTTCGTTTCTGCGGAAGCGATATAAGACAAATGCTTTAAAATTAAAGGTGGCTGTTACGTTGTAACGGCCACTTCATTTTTTGTTTTAAAACTATTGATATTACTTTAGTTTTAAGGTATAATAACTAAGCTTTAATATTTTGCTGGAATAGCTCAGTTGGTAGAGCAGCGCATTCGTAATGCGCAGGTCGCGTGTTCGAGTCACGTTTCCAGCTCCAGTGCCCGTTTGCAAAAAGCAGACGGGATTTTTATTTTGCGCAAAAAATCAGCCGTTACAATTTTTTGTAACGGCTTAATGTTTTTAATCAAATTTGTACTTGTCTTTGAACTCGTAGTATTTATCTCTGAATGCAGGATTGTCCTTACTCTTGAATTCGTGAAGATATTCGTGCACACCCATGCTACTGTGTGAAATTTCAATCATACTTGCACAGATATCTGAACAGTGGTCAGAAACTCTTTCAATTGCTGTAAGAATATCGTTATAGATAAGACCCTGTTCAAAGGTGCAGTCATCACGCAGCATACGCTCAATATGGTTGTTCTTAGCCTTTGCAGTGAGCTTATCAATAACCTGCTCAAGGGCTTCAACCTCAGTAGCCATTTCAATGTTGTTGTGACGGAAGGCCTTGCTTGTCATATCCATAGCCTCAAGAACTGCAGTTGCAATAACTGTAAGCTCTTTTTTAGCACTGGAGGAAAGCTTCATCTTGCCCTCTTCCATTTCTCTTGCGTGAACACTGATGTGTACTGCATGGTCAGAGATTCTTTCAAAGCCTGAGATAACGTGAAGAAGCTTTGTCATTTCGTAGCTGTCATCAGCTGAAAGGTCTGTAGCACTGAGCTTTACAAGATAGGAGTTGATAACGTCCTCGTATCTGTCAATTTTCTTTTCAAGCTTCTTAATCTTTTCAGCTCTCTTTTCGTCGTATGATGAAAGCTGACCAAGACCCTTGCTGATAGCAATGCTTGTTTCCTTAACCATTTCGTAGGTCTTTTCTCTTGCCTGTTGGAGAGCAACAGCGGGATTAATGAAGAGACGCTCATCAAGAAGAGTAACCTCGTCTTCGTCAACGGGACCGTCTTTGATCATCTTTGTTGAAATCTTTTCAAGAAGATTTGAAAGAGGCAGGAAGACTGCAGTTACAATAAGGTTGCATGATGTATGAATAACAGCGATATCCACACCTGAAGCCGCTTTATCTACAAAGGGGAATTTGAAAATCGCATCAAGGCCGTAGAAAAGAGCCATAAGCAGCACTGAACCGAAAAGATTGAAGTTGAAGTGAATCATAGCTGCACGCTTTGCGTTTTTGTTTGCACCCATTGATGAAAGAAGTGCAGTTACACAAGTACCGATATTCTGACCGAGGATAATCGGGAAGGCAGCGCCTACAGTAACCTGACCGGTTACGCAAAGAGCCTGAAGAATACCAACAGAAGCTGATGATGACTGAATAATACCTGTAAGAATTGCACCGGCAAGAATACCGAGGATAGGATTCTTAAAGAGAATGAAGAGCTGTGTAAACTGAGGAACATCCTTAAGGCCTGAAACTGCATCGGACGCTGTATCCATACCAAACATAAGCACCGCAAAGCCGATAAGAATCATACCGAGATCCTTCTTCTTGTTGTCCTTAAGGAAGCAGTAGAAGATTACACCGATAAGCGCAAGAATGGGAGTAAATGACGTAGGCTTAAGAAGCTGAATGAAAATGCTGTCACCGCTAAGACCTGTAAGGCTGAGAATCCATGCGGTTACGGTTGTACCAACGTTTGCACCCATAATTACGCCAACTGACTGAGCAATTGTCATAATGCCTGAGTTTACAAAGCCGACTACCATAACGGTTGTTGCTGATGAAGACTGGATAACAGCTGTTACAATCATACCCAGTAAAAAACCTGTATATTTGTTTGAGGTAAACTTTGAAAGCAGCCCTGAAAGCTGACCGCCTGCCTTCTTTTCAAGTGCTGAGCCCATATAGCTCATACCGAAAAGGAAAAGCGAGATACCACCGATGAAGGTCAATACGTCAAAAATTGTCATAAAAATTTCTCCTTATCTTGGGGAATAAAAAAGTCTGCGCTAGTTTAATTCTATCATAAGTAAAATAATAATGCTACAGATTTTGGAAAAAAATATAAAAAAATTCTCACCCCGGTTTTGCTCCTGAGTGAGAATTTTGTAGTTATCTTAAATAATTTATTGCCGCCAGTGCTGCGGTTGCTCCGTCTGCAACTGCGGTAGCAATTTGACGGATACTCTTTGTTCTGCAGTCGCCTGCTGTGAAAATTCCTTCAGCATTTGTAAGACAGGTTTCGTCAGCCTTTACATAGCCGTACTGAAGCTCAACATTATCCTTGAAAGCCTCGTTGTCAGGCTGAAGACCAATTGCAACAAATACACCGTCAGCAGTAATTGCTTTGTTTTCGCCGTCAGCATTGATGCTTACTGTAACCTTTTCGCCATCCTTGCTGAATGAAAGAATTTCAGCCGGCATAATGAAGCTTACCTTTTCATCAGCCTTAAGAATTTCCTGAAGCTTCTGCTCACCGGTAAGGTAAGGCAGATTCTGAATAACAGTAACACTCTTTGAGGTTTTTGAAAGAAGAACTGCTTCCTGGAGTGCTGAGTTGCCGCCACCGATTACAATAACATCCTTGCTTTCGTAGAAAGCACCATCGCAAACGGCACAGAAGGAAATTCCTTCACCGATAAGCTCTGCTTCACCGTCTACACCAAGGTGTCTGTGCTTTGCACCGGTTGCAATAATTACTGCTCTGCCTTCAAAGTCAGCACCCTCGCAGTGAAGAATTTTGCTGTCGCCCTTATCTTCAATTGAAAGCACTGTGTCAAGCTCGACTTCAGCACCAAGGCTGATTGCCTGCTCAACCATTTTATCTGAAAGCTCCATACCTGAAACCTCACCGAAGCCGGGATAGTTTTCAATTTTCGGAGAGAAATTCATCTGTCCGCCAAAGCTTTCCTTTTCAATTATAAGAACAGATTTGCCTGCTCTTTTTCCGTAAATTGCGGCAGCGAGTCCAGCAGGACCCGCGCCGATAATAAGAATGTCGTACATAATTTATACAGCCTTCTTCTGTGCTATGAATTCTTTGATCTGTGCAACACCTGCATATTTTACGAAGCCGTCTTCGGTTTCAATTACAAGTGTTGGAGCCTGCTTAACCTCAAAGCCTCTTGCAAGGTCAGCGTTATCTGTTGCAAGAAGAGTTTCATAAGCGATACCTTCCTTATCAAGGAGCATCTTAGCTACCTTGCAGTTGGGGCAGGTTGCACTTGTGAAAAGCATAACTCTCTTTGCTTCAGCCTTGCATTCGCATGCTTCTTCCTGAACTGATTCAGTGTTACCGTGCTTAAGAATTGACTTTTCAATAATGTAATCCTGACGGTGCTTGAATTCCTGACTCTTACCTGCGTTCCAGTTCTGAACGGGACGGTAGTAACCTGTAATTCTTGAGTAAACCTCAGTTTTCTTGCCGCAGTCGGGACATTCGTAAACCTCACCCTTGATGTAACCGTGGTCACGGCAGATTGAATATGTGGGTGAAAGTGTGTAGTAAGGAAGTGAATAGTTTTCTGCAATCTTTCTGATAAGGTTTGCAGCTGCTTTCCAGTCTGTCATCTTTTCACCGAGGAATGCATGGAATACAGTACCTGAAGTGTAAAGAGTCTGAAGACCGTCCTGAATATCAAGAGCTTCAAATACATCGTGAGTATAACCAACGGGAAGATGTGATGAGTTGGTGTAGTAGGGAGCCTCATCCTCTGTTTTAGCCGCTGTGATGATTGAGGGATAACGAGCCTTGTCGTGCTTTGCAAGACGGTATGTTGTTGATTCAGCGGGAGTAGCCTCAAGGTTGTAAAGGTCGCCGTACATTTCCTGATAATCTGAAAGACGCTCTCTCATATGGTTAAGAACATTCTTTGTGAATTCCTGAGCTGTTTCGTGAGTAAGGTCCTTGCCGATCCAGTTAGCGTTAAGGCAAGCTTCGTTCATACCGATAAGACCGATAGTTGAGAAGTGGTTGTTGAATGTTCCAAGATAGTGCTTTGTGTAGGGGTAAAGGCCTTCGTCAAGAAGCTTTGTAATGATTGTTCTCTTGATTTTGAGTGAACGGGCAGCGATGTCCATCATCTTGTCCAGTCGTCTGTAGAATTCCTCTTCTGTTGTTGAAAGGAAAGCGATTCTGGGCATATTGATTGTAACAACGCCTACTGAACCTGTTGATTCACCTGAACCGAAGAAGCCGCCTGATTTCTTTCTGAGCTCTCTGAGGTCAAGACGAAGACGGCAGCACATTGAACGTACATCTGAGGGCTCCATATCTGAGTTGATGTAGTTTGAGAAATAGGGTGTACCGTACTTTGAAGTCATTTCAAAGAGAAGCTGATTGTTGAGAGTGTCTGACCAGTCAAAGTTCTTTGTGATTGAGTATGTGGGAATGGGATACTGGAAGCCTCTGCCGTTAGCGTCGCCTTCAATCATAACCTCGATGAATGCGCGGTTAACCATATCCATTTCCTTCTGGCAGTCTTTATAGTAGAAGTCCATTTCCTTGCCGCCAACAATTGCCTTCTGTTCAGCAAGGTCAGCAGGTACTACCCAGTCAAGAGTGATATTTGTAAAGGGAGCCTGAGTACCCCAACGAGAGGGAGTGTTAACACCGTAGATAAATGATTCGATGCACTTTTTAACCTGTTCGTATGAAAGGTTGTCAGCCTTTACGAAAGCTGCAAGATATGTATCGAAGGATGAGAATGCCTGAGCGCCTGCCCATTCGTTCTGCATAATGCCGAGGAAGTTAACCATCTGGTTGCAGAGAGTTGCAAGATGCTTGGGAGGAGCTGAACTGATTTTACCTGTTACACCGCCGAGACCCTCCTGAATAAGCTGCTTGAGTGACCAGCCTGCACAGTAGCCTGTAAGCATTGAAAGGTCGTGAAGATGAATGTCGCCTGCTCTGTGAGCGTTGGAAATTTCATCATCATAGATTTCTGAAAGCCAGTAGTTAGCAGTAATTGCACCTGAGTTTGAAAGGATAAGACCGCCTACTGAATATGTAACGGTTGAGTTTTCCTTAACTCTCCAGTCAAGGTCCTTAACATATGAGTCAACAACATCCTTATAGTCGAGGATAGTGGACTTCATATTACGGATCTTTTCTCTCTGCTTTCTGTAAAGAATGTAAGCCTTTGCGATATCGTCGTAGCCTGCCTTGATAAGCACTGATTCAACGCTGTCCTGAATATCTTCAACTGAAACCTGTCCGTCGTCGATTTTTTCTGCGTAATCAGCAGTAACCTTTAAGGTGAGAAGGTCGATGATATCTTCGTTGTAAGCCTTGCTCTGAGCTTCGAATGCCTTGGTGATAGCTTTTGAAATTTTTGAAATGTCAAAATTGGTAACTTTGCCGTCTCTTTTTACTACGCTGTACATTGTTTTTCCTCCTTATTTTTCTTTTTTATATTAATAAAATTTTACCCATAATGCGAGCATTGACATTGTAGCAGATAAGACTTGCAAAGTCAAGAAGAAAATACAAGATTTGGAAAAAATATTTTTAGTGAACCCAATATATTGTGTTTTGGAGGGTTTTAAACATATACAACTGTCGGTTTTCATACACCGGAATGCTTATGCAACATTTGTTGTAGTATGTACAAGGCAGAAAAATAAAGAACCCTTCAGGAATTACCTGAAGGGTTCCGTAGAATTTTTAAATCAGAAGTGGATTGCACCGCACTTGCATTCACGGTTCCATTTGATTTTGAACATCATTGAGATGAGCATCTTAAGGTTCCAGAGGAATCTTGCCCAGCCTGTTGCGTGATGACAATCGCAATCACAGTCGCTGCCGTAATCTGAACCGATCTTTGAAAGCCATTCGATTACACCGTCTGTAGTTTTGTTGTCAAACTTGTATGTACGTTCCTGACCGTCAATTGTCTTTGCGCCTGAATGGTCACCGGGATAACGGCAGTCATAAGCTGCATATTCCCAAGTTTCGTGGTGTTTCTTTTCACCAGTTGAAACATTGAATGTATCAAAGGTTGTGTATCTGCAAACATATGAATGAGCAGTTGTGTTCTTGATAGCGTCCCAAAGCTGTGTGCCAACCTTGCTGAATGCTGAATCAGCTACTGTGTCACTCTTACAAGCGAAGAGCCACATGGGAATGTCTGCGAGAGCATCAAGCTCATTCTGTGTGGGCATATATGTGGGTGATGCAAGAACCATAGCAGCGAAAAGCTCGGGTGATTCTGCTGCGAGTCTTACGCCAAGCTTACAGCCTTCGTCCCATGAAACAAGATAAATTCTGTTTGTATCAACATGGTCAGCATTCTTGCTGAGGAAGTCAGTAATCATTGCCTTAACTGAAGCTCTTACGTTTGATTCGTTTTCAATTGCGCCGCCTGCATAGCTGTTGATGGGATGAGGACGGGCAAGAACGATGTAAGCACCGCCTGCGTTGTAGAAACGGCTCTGATAGTCAGGTAATGCCCAAAGAGGGAAGCTTGTTTCTCTGAGCTCAGCACCCTGGTTGCCTGTGTTTCTTGTTTTACCGATGAAGAAAACAACGGGATACTTCTTTGTGCTGCTGTAATCAGCGTCAAGGGGTGATGAATAGCTGTATTCAGTTACATAACCACCAAAACCTAAAGTACCGCCTGTTGAAGGACCGGAAGCTGTTCTGAACTTACCCTGAGCAGTTTCGAGGTCACCTGTTCCGATAACTGCAGCAAAGGAATAAATTCCGCAGCTCATCATGAGAATAAGACTAAGAACAAGTGAAATTATTCTTTTTGTTGTTTTGGTTAACATCTTCGTTTACCTCCTGATAAAATTAAAATGTAATCTTCTACATACTATACAATTATACTAAAGGGAAATACGGTTGTCAAGATTTATACATACAAATTGGCATAATTTCATAAGAATTTCATATTAAGAAAACTCAGACGGGATATTACACCCTAATTTATGGTCAAAATATATATAAATTACACAATATTTGTAACAAATCTTAATAAATTTTGTCCAAAATATTGACTTTTGTTCTTTATTGCTATATTATTATCCTTATAAAATTGTATCCTTCAGGGTGCAGTCTTTCAATAACGGCTAAAAAGCCGTGAAAAAGGAGTTATGAAGAATGGAATTATTGACTTATGCAATACCTGCTGTTGGTGTAGCTGCTTTGCTGTTTGCTTTTATGCTTACCGTAAAAATCAACAAGCACGATGTAGGTAATGAAAGAATGAAGGAAATTTCCTCAGCGATTCATGAGGGTGCAAAGGCATTTCTTTTTGCTGAATATAAAATTCTGGTGTTCTTTGTTCTTGCTCTTTTAATTGCAATCGGCTTTGCAATTTCATGGGGCTCAGCAATCAGCTTTTTAATCGGTGCACTTTTCTCAATTACTGCAGGCTACTTCGGTATGAATGTTGCAACAAAGGCTAATGTAAGAACAGCTCAGGCTGCCGCAGCAGGCGGAATGAAAAAAGCCCTTTCCGTTGCTTTCTCAGGCGGTGCGGTAATGGGTATGTGCGTTGCAGGTCTCGGACTTTTCGGTATTGCTGCAATTTATGCTCTTACAAAAAATGCAGATTATCTTTTCGGCTTCAGCCTCGGTGCTTCATCAATTGCACTTTTTGCCCGTGTTGGTGGCGGTATTTACACAAAGGCTGCTGACGTAGGCGCTGACCTTGTTGGTAAGGTTGAAGCAGGTATTCCTGAAGACGACCCCAGAAACCCCGCAGTTATTGCTGATAACGTTGGTGATAACGTAGGTGACGTAGCCGGTATGGGCGCGGACCTTTTTGAAAGCTATGCAGGTGCAATTGTTTCTGCAGTTTCCCTTGGATTTACTGCTTTTATGGGTTCATCAACAAAAACTCAGGGCGTGATTTTCCCTCTTGTTATTGCAGCGGTTGGTATTCTCGCTTCAATTATTTCTACCTTCTTTGTAAGAGGTGAAACAAAGGATCCTCACAAGGCGCTTAAGGGTGCAACCTATGTTTCTTCAGCAATTGTTGCCGCTGCAGCGCTTGCTCTCAGCCACTTTATGCTCGGTACACTGAGATACGGTATCGCAGCAGTTTCAGGTATTGTTGTAGGCTCACTTATCGGTATTATTACTGAGCTTTATACATCAGATGCTCATAAGGCAGTTCAGAAAATTGCTCAGCAGTCAGAAACCGGTTCAGCAACAAACATTATTTCAGGTATGGCAGTAGGTCTCAGATCAACAGCCTTCCCGATTCTTCTTATCTGTGTAGGTATTTTTGTTTCATACTTCTGCTGTAAAAATGTTTCTGTGGGTGCAGGTATCTACGGTGTGGCACTTGCTGCAGTTGGTATGCTTTCAACAACAGGCGTAACTGTTGCCGTTGACGCTTACGGACCTATTGCGGATAATGCAGGTGGTATTGCTGAAATGTCTGGTCTTGATAAAAGCGTAAGAGAAATCACTGATAAGCTTGACTCTGTTGGTAACACAACTGCTGCTATCGGTAAGGGCTTTGCAATCGGTTCAGCAGCTCTCACAGCTCTTGCTCTCTTCTTCTCATATGCTCAGGCAGTTTCACTTGATGCAATGGGTATCAACATTCTCAACTATAAGGTAGTTATCGGTCTTTTCATCGGTGGCGTTCTTCCCTTTGTATTCTCAGCCTTTACAATGGACAGTGTAAGCAAGGCTGCTTATAAAATGATTGAAGAGGTGCGTCGTCAGTTCAGAGAAATTCCCGGTATACTTGAAGGTAAGGCAAAGCCGGACTACAGCTCCTGCGTTTCAATTTCAACTACAGCAGCTCTTAAGGAAATGATTATTCCCGGACTTCTTGCAGTGCTCTGTCCCCTTCTTACCGGTATTGTTCTCGGTGTTGAAGCTCTTGGCGGACTTCTTGCTGGCTCACTTGTAACAGGTGTTCTTCTTGCAATCTTTATGTCAAACTCAGGTGGTGCATGGGATAACGCAAAGAAATTCATCGAAGGCGGTGTTTACGGCGGTAAGGGTGGCGATTCACATAAGGCTGCCGTTGTAGGCGATACAGTAGGTGACCCATTCAAGGATACATCAGGTCCGTCAATCAATATTCTCATCAAGCTTATGACAGTTGTTGCTCTTGTTTTTGCAAAGCTGTTCCTTATGATAGGAAACGGTGCAGGACTTCTCAATTAAATAGTTATATAAAACCGTTGTAAAGGCTGAAAAGCTGAACAACGGTTTTATTGCGTAGAGGCTGCCATTGGCAGTCTGCTTTAGTTCTTTCCATCTCTTGTATATTTGCCCAACATTTGCTGACCACTGTTCTTCAGATAATGGGTAGGGAAAAATAGGCTTTTATTATTAGCAGTAAACTAAGAATTTTGTAAGTAATACAATCGGAGTGAAGCGACCCACATCTTAACTCTTAACTCTCAACTCTTAACTCTAAAAAAGGAACTGCGTAGTAAGCAGTTCCTTTTATATTCATATTACAGATTCAATAAACTTGCTGAATGCCTTGATGCCCTTTTCGTCACGCTTATAAACGCCTGCGTGCTCAAGTACCTTTGAGAATACCTTGCCAACCTCGTCTTGAACAATTTTTTCTGCGTTTTCAGCAGTGATTGTGTAATTGCCCTTGAATGATTCAGCCCATTCCTTGTGCTTTGCTGTAAGCTCGTTGTCTGCAAGATCTGTGCCGTTTACAAGAGCTTCTTCAACAAGCTTAAGCTCTGTCTTAAGTCTTGCAGGAAGAACTGCAAGACCCATAACCTCAATAAGACCGATGTTTTCCTTCTTGATGTTGTGAAGCTCCTTGTGAGGATGGTAAACACCGTCGGGATTCTCTTCGGTTGTGATGTTGTTTCTGAGAACAAGGTCAAGCTCGTAGTTTTCACCCTTCATTCTTGCAATAGGAGTGATGGTGTTGTGCTTTTCACCGTTTGTTTCAGCAAAGATGAATGCATCTTCGTCGGTGTAAGCTCTCCATGCAGTGAGAATTTTTTCGCCAAGCTCTACAAGTCTGTCACTGTCCTTGCCTGAAAGACGGATAACTGACATAGGCCACTTAACTGTGCCGATTTTTACATCGGGATAATCAGCTGAAGTAAATTCCTTTTCTACGGGAGCCTTTGCCATTGCAAATTCGTAGTTACCGCCCTGGAAATGCTCGTGAGAGAGAATTGAACCGCCAACGATAGGAAGGTCAGCGTTTGAGCCGATGAAGTAGTGCGGGAAGAGCTTTACAAAGTCAAAGAGCTTCTTGAAAGCCATACCGTCAATTACCATAGGAGTATGCTTGCCGTTGAAAACAATGCAGTGCTCGTTATAGTAAACATAGGGTGAATACTGGAAGCCCCACTGTTCACCGTTGATTTCAATGGGGATGATTCTGTGATTCTGTCTTGCGGGATGGTTAATTCTGCCGCGGTAGCCTTCGTTTTCAATGCAGAGAAGACACTTGGGATATGAGCTTGCCTTTGCGTTTCTTGCAGCAGCAATTGCCTTGGGGTCCTTCTCAGGCTTTGAAAGGTTAATTGTAATATCAATTTCACCGTACTCTGTTTCAGTTTTCCACTTCATATCCTTAACGATACGGTAACGGCGGATGTAGTCAGTGTCACGGCTTAATTTATAATAGTAATCTGTAGCCATTTCAGGTGAAACCTCATAAAGGTCGTTGAAATCTGAAATAACCTCTGAGGGTCTGGGTACAAGCGCTGACATAACCTTTGTGTCGAAAAGGTCACGGCTTGTAATGTCGTCTTCAATAAGACCGGTTTCAACTGCGAAAGAAAGAATTTCACCGAGAATTTCTTCAAGGTCCTTGTATTCGCATTCCTCTGCAGGCTCGTTGTATTCATCAAGGTTAAGGATTTCAAGAACACGGTTGATAGTGTAGATTTCGTCTTCCTTTTCAATAAGTCCGCATTCAAGACCGTAGTTGATGAGCTTTCTGATGCTTGTGTTAATCATAATGCTTCCTCCATTTTAGTTTTCTACCTTTAATAATACACCACACGGCACATAAAAATCAATAATTAAAGAGCGAATTTTTGTCTTGAAGTAAAATAATTTATGTGCTATACTTGTGATTAAAAGAAATAAGGAAAACAAAGGAGAAAAAATATGAGCGCATATTGTTGGTTTGACTATTCAACCGTAATTCTTACAGGAGCTTCAAGCGGTATTGGTAAAGACCTTGCTATAAGACTTATCAGAGACCACGGCTGTAATATTATCGGTATTGCAAGAAATGTTGAAAGACTTGAGGGTGTAAAAACTGAGCTTGGTGCTCTCGGTCATAAGTTTACATATTACTCAATGGATGTTTCAAAAAAGGAAAGCTGGGAAACACTTAAAGCTGAGCTTACCGAAAAAGGCATTCAGGCAGACATTCTTATTAACAATGCAGGTGTGCTTCCCAAGTTTGACAGCTTCCTTCACTATAACCACAGCGATATAGAAAAGGCAATGAACATCAATTTCTATTCAGCGGTTTATTCAATGGAAATTATGATGCCTTACATTATGCAGTCTGAAAGACCGGGCATTCTTAATATTGCTTCATCAGCTGCACTTTGCTCACTTGCAGGTACATCTGTTTACTCGGCAAGCAAGGCAGCACTCAAATCCTTTACCGACGCAATCAGAGAAGAGGTAAGAGGCAAGTGCTATATCGGTCTTTTCTGTCCCGGATTTACTAAGACAAGCATTTTAAGAGATCAGGGCGAGGTTGCTTCAGGTGCACAGAAGGTAATGGACTTCATAAGTACTGACTGTGACAAAATGGTTGATATGATTATAAAGGGTATGTGGCAGAAGAAGTCAAACAGAGTTCTCGGTGCAGACGCAAAAATGATGTGCGAGGGCAACAAAATTGCAGGTGCAAAGTTCAACTTTATCTGCAGCCAGGTTATGCGCCTTTCAGGTGTAAGCCTTTTCAAGCCTATATTTGAGGATTAATAGATTGGGCTGTTAAAAAACTTATTTAATTAGTTATACAGTAGGGACACGGCTTGCCGTGTCCGCCAATAAACCAACACACCACAATTAATTTAAAAAGGTGAAACTGACAAAAGAGAAAACCATTGTATCGGCTGAATGAATCAGCTTTTACAATGGTTTTTGTTATATAATTTTTATGTTACTGAGGAAGCTTGTCTGAAAGAGCAACAAAGTCAATCTTTTCCATCTTTGTTCTGGGAAGTGCATCCATAACAACAATCTTTCTGGGACAGCCGTAGCCTTCAACGTTGTCCTTACAGAAAGCCATAAGCTTTTCCTTGAGCTCTTCTCTGTCAGCTTCAAGGTCTGTGGGAGCAACAACAAGCTTTACATAGGGCTTGCCGTTTTCGTCGTAGCCCTGACAAGCACAAGCTTCAGCGATATAGTCAAGACCGAGAACCTTTTTTTCAATTGTTGCAGGATAAATGTTGTAGCCTGCGATGATGATGATTCTCTTGATACGGCTTGTGAATCTGATGTGGCCGTCTTCTGTCATGTAAGCAACGTCACCTGTCTTTACCCAGCTCTTGCCGTTTTCGTCAACATAGATACCGGTTTCTTTGATTGCATCGTCGGGAAGGTAGCGGTTCATCATACACTTACCTGTCATAACAATCTCACCGATTTCACCTGCGGGAAGCTTATTGTTATTTTCATCCCAGATTTCGATGTGAGTACCGAGAATGGGCATGCCTACTGTATCTTCTCTGTAGTGCTCTGAGGGAAGGTTATTTGTTGTGCAAACAGCACACATTTCTGTAAGACCGTAACCGGGAGCAAGGAGACCCTTTGAGCCCTGAGCAGCAATTGCAGCGTTGAATTCTCTGATGAAGTCGGGACTTACATAGTCGCCGCCGGCACTGATGATAAGAAGGTTTTTGATACCTTCGTTGTCCTTGAAGTTGGGAGCTTCCATAAGCTTCTGGAACATCTTGGGAACACCGAGCATTTCGATTACGCAGTATTTTCTGATAAGCTCAAGAGCCTGCTGAGGATCGAACTTTGAAATCATAATGGGCTTATATGCGTTACAGATTGCGTAGTGGATTGAAACACCGAGACCGTAAGCGTGGAAGCAGGGAAGAACACAGAGTGAATAGCACTTTGTGTAATCGTGGGGAAGGTCAAGAGCATACATAGCATAAGCAAGGTTGTTGAATGAATATGCTGAGTGAATAATTGTCTTGCTCTTACCTGTTGTGCCGCCACCGTGGATGTAGATTGCATCATCCTTGCCAGGATTGTGGTCGGTGGGAGCTGCAGGAAGATCCATACCCATAATTTCCATATAGGGGTTGGTTGTTGCAGTTCTTTCATACTGAGCGTTCTGCATTTCGTTGCCCTTTGCATATTTGTAAGCAATACCGTCGCAGAAGTCTGATGTTGAGCAAACAACTGTAAGGAACTTGTCTGTGATGGGCTTGAAGGGACCTGCAAAAAGGTCAAGAAGCATAAGGCACTTGCTCTTTGTGTGAATCATAATTTCAACAAGCTGTGCAGGAGGAGTAAGAGGATGCACGAAGTTTGAAATTGCACCGATTTTTGAGCAAGCGTAAAAAGCAATTGCAGCGTGGCCGCAGGTGGGAAGAAAAGCGGTTACAACATCGCCCTTGCCGATGCCCTTTGAAATAAACCATGCAGCAAGCTTTTCAATATCTGCAACAAATCTCTTCATTGAAACCTCAGATTCAACGTTTGCAACGGGAGTTACAAAAGCTGTGTAATCATCGCCGTAATCCTTTGCAATGCGAGCATAGCTCTGCATCATATATTCGTAGCAGGATTCTTTTTCGGGTAAAGTGAGATAATTTTCTTTAGGTATGATATATTCCATGATACAGTCTCCTTTGTAAATGTTTAATTCAGTACACTGTGTCATAGTATACGCTATGTGATTTGTGATGTCAATTACAAAAACACACGCAATGTAACAAATTTGCGAATAAGTGAAAATTTTTTACCGAAAAGAGAAAAAACACAGAGCTTTCTGACAGTCTCTGCGATTCAATAAACAATTAAAAGATTGACAAGCAAGGGAAAAAATGGTAGGATAAGTAGCAGCAAGCCTCCATAGTTAAATGGATATAAGAACCTGCCTGCGGCAGAACCTTGTTACTCGCTGTGCTCGTAATAATAAACCACTTTGCAAGGTTTGTTATAAAACTAACATTATCACTACGCCTCCATAGTTAAATGGATATAATAAACCCCTCCTAAGGGTTAGTTACAGGTTCGATTCCTGTTGGGGGTGCCAGAAGCGGCGAGATGAATCTCGCCTAAAATAATAATGAATAAAGAATAAATAAGAAATAATAAAGGTTGAACGCCGCTTCTGTATTATTCTTTATTCTTTTTTATTTATTCTTTATTCTTTAAATGACAAGGAATGATTACTGTGAAAAAGGAAAATCCGTTGCTTGACAAATCCTTATTATTTGCTGCTCGTATTGTTGAATTGCATAAATATCTCATCAAGGAAAAGAAGGCGAGTCTTTGTTAAGGGACTGTCTGGAGATTAAAAGGATTCTTATTTCAACTCTTAACACATCAAAAGAAAATTAATGATTTTAACTTTTTATAAAAACCTCTTGACAAATAAAAACCACAGTACTATAATGCAAACATAAAACAGTGAGCCGATAGGTAGCTGTTTAATAAATGCGATGAGCAGAAACCAGTAGGTTGGAAATAATCTGGAGAGAGTTGTCGGTTGGTGCGAGACAATGAGGAAGTCCTTCTGAATTCCTTCTGTTAGCAGTGCACTGAATGAGAGTAATCTTTAGTAGGATGCAACGGGAGTTCCCGTCACAGAACTAGGGTATGCAGTACCTGACAAGGCTGTCACCGTGAGATGACAGCGAACTGAGGTGGTACCACGGGATAGTAATTTTCTCGTCCTCTGTATTCTTAATCGGATGCAGAGGGCGTTTTTGTTTTCCCTTTACTCTCCGAAACATTACTGCAGACTAAAATCAGACAGAAAAAGAAAGGGTGTTCAAAATGGCACAGAATTACTATCAGAAAGAAATTGAAACAATGTCACGCGAAGAGATGAAGGCTCTTCAGTCAGAAAAGCTTGTAAAGCAGGTAAAGCATGTTTATGAAAATGTGCCCTACTACAGAAATCTTATGGATGAAAAGGGTGTAACACCTGACGATATCAAGAGTATTGATGATCTTCACAAGCTTCCCTTCCTTACAAAGGCTGACCTTCGTGATGCTTATCCCTATGGCCTTCTTGCAAAGCCTCTTTCAGATTGCGTACGTATTCACTCAACATCAGGTACAACAGGCCGTCGTGTAGTTGCTTTCTACACACAGCATGACGTTGACCTCTGGGATGATTGCTGTGCAAGAGCTATTACAGCTGTTGGCGGCACTAAGGATGATGTTTGCCAGGTTGCTTACGGCTACGGTCTTTTCACAGGCGGCTTCGGTCTTAACGGCGGTAGCCATAAGGTTGGCTGTCTTACACTTCCTATGTCATCAGGTAATACAGAAAGACAGATTCAGTTTATGATGGACCTCAAGGCTACTATTCTTTGCTGTACTCCCTCTTACGCTGCATATATCGGTGAATCACTCAGAGAGCAGGGCTACAAGCCTGAGGATATTCCTCTTAAGGCCGGCATTTTCGGTGCAGAGCCCTGGACAGAAGAAATGCGTAAGGGTATTGAAGCTACTCTCGGTATCAAGGCTTACGATATTTACGGCCTTACAGAATCAACCGGCCCGGGCGTTGCTTTCGAATGCAGTGAGCAGACAGGTATGCACGTAAATGAAGACCACTTCTTTGCAGAAATTATTGATCCCGATACAGGTGAGATTCTTCCCGAAGGCAGTAAGGGTGAGCTTGTATTCACATCACTCGATAAGGAAGCATTCCCCCTTCTCCGTTACCGTACCCGTGACATCTGCGTACTTTCACGCAAGGAATGCTCATGCGGTCGTACACTTATCAAAATGGCTAAGCCGATGGGCAGAACAGACGATATGCTCATTATCCGTGGCGTAAACGTATTCCCCAGCCAGCTTGAAACTGTTCTTCTTAAGGAAGGCTATGAGCCCAATTATCAGATTGTTGTTGACAGAAAGAACAACACAGATACATTTGATGTAAATGTTGAAATGACACCTGAAAAGTTCACAGACAAGCTCAGCGATGTTCTCATGATGGAAAAATCACTTGCAAACGCAATGAAAATTATGCTCGGCATTAATCCTTCCGTTCACCTTCTTCCTCCTAAGAGTATTGCAAGAAGTGAAGGCAAGGCAGTTCGAGTTGTTGATAAGCGTAAATTAATATAAGTCTGAAAGGAGTTTTGAAAAATGGCTATCAAACAGTTAACAGCTTTCGTACAGAACAAAAAAGGAGCACTTGTTTCAGTAACAGATGCACTTGCAAAAAACGGAGTGAACTTAAGAGCACTCTCAATTGCAGAAACCGAAGACCTTGGCATTTTAAGACTTATTGTAAATGATACAGCTGCAGCAGAAAAGGCTCTCACAGAGCAGGGCTACCTTATTAAGGTTGTTGATGTTGTAGGTGTAAAAATCGGCGACGCACCAGGTAAGCTTACCGAAGCGCTTACAGTTCTTGACAAGGCAGATATAAATGTTGAGTATCTTTATGCGTTTATGACCCGCACAGAAAAGCACGCTTATGTTGTTCTCAGAGTTGAAAACAACACCGAAGCAGAAAAAGCTCTTGAGGATGCAGGCTTCCATATTATTACCGAGGCTGACATCTGCAAGCTGTGATAAATCATAAAAAAACAGCACCCTGTGAAAACAGAGTGCTGTAATTTTTTGTGATTATCAGATAGCCTTACCGCCGAGAGCTCTGAGCTTTTCGTTAACGTCACGCTGGTCAACCCATACAACAACTTCCATAATAGCAAGAGCCGTAAGAATGTGCCAGATTGAATGGCCGTGAATGTTACCGAGAATGAATGTGTTGATTTCATTGTCGCCCCAGAGTGAGGTGATGATGAATGCAACAAGGAAGGTAAGAATGATGAGGATGAAGAGAAGCTTCTCTGTTGATGTCATCTTCTTGAAGTTTGCTACGAGCAGGTAAAGAATGGGAAGCGCTGTAAGGAAGCAGCCGAATTCAGCCAGTGAAAGACCGCCGGTCTTGCCGTCCATGGGAGCTCCGCCGCCACCGATGTAGAGTGGTCTGTCGTGAAGCACGAATACTTCGTATGTAAGCACGGAAAGAACTATCGCCATAATAATGGTAACGCCTATCAGGAAAATGTTGCGTTTTTTCTTTTCGTCAGCCTTCTGATAGAATTCGAAAGCAAAGCAGCAAACGCCTGACCATGCAACAAGCTCTGTGAATGACATATCAACATAGCTTGCAAGAAGCTTTGTTGTAAGAACACCGGGCTGAAATTCGCCGTAGTTAGCGGTGTGCATACCTACTGAAGTTACTGACATAATCATGTACAGCATAATGAAAACATACCAATACCACTTTTTGTTCTTTTTGATGAGAAGAGTAGCAATGGCAATGAATGCCGCCAGAGTATAAACCCAGTTGGTCTGAACTGCAGCGTACTGAGCGCAATACTCGGCAAGGGTTGTGCCGCCTTCAAGAACGATGTCTTTAAAGGAAGGCCAATCAATGAAATTGAGTTGCATAAAAATTCCTCCTTTATTTTTCTTCATAATAGCACTTTTGTTTTTAATTTGCAATAATTTTACGGATTTTTATTTTGGGTAAAGCACTGTTTTTAAAAGGGGAATTTTTTTGTCTATACAAATTCACCAAAAAGCTTTGTCTATATTTACATGTCTTTTCAGGTTGCTTTTTTAACAATAAATGGATATAATATTACATTGAATGGTTATAGCATAATATAACTGTATAAAGAAAAAGAAAGGAGCTTTGACATGGCAGAAAAGAAACAAAAGCTGAATGTCAAAAAGACCATATTAACCGGTTTCGGTTTTTTGGCCACTTCAATAGCATGGGCGATTTATGACCCCTACATCACAAAAATTCTCAACAAGATTCTCTCTGAAAGTGCTGCAGTAACAAACCTCAGCGCTAAGCTCGCTTCAATGATTCCCTGGATTGGTGAATTCGCAGAAGCTCAGGGTCAGAGTACAATTTCCGCTTCAGGCGGTTTCTCATTGGTACCTCTTTTCATCGGTATCATTATGACCTTCGATAACATCTTCGGTGTTATCTTCCAGCCTACCTTCGGTAAGCTTTCAGACAACTGTCATTCAAAGCTTGGTAAGCGTCGTCCCTTCATTGTAAGCTGTGCACCCATTTCAGCAATTCTCTTTGCTCTTATTCCTATCGTTGCACTTAACTCAAGCGAAGCACTCAAGCTTCCTCTTACAATGCTTACAGTTATTCTTTTCGTATTCTCAATGTCACTCTGGAGAGCACCCGTTGTTGCTCTTATGCCTGACCTTACACCTCCCGAGCTTCGTTCAGAGGGTAACGCAATCATCAACCTTATGGGCGGTATCGGTTCAGCAGTAGGTATGGTTGCAGGTACAATCGGTATTGCACTCTGCACACTTATCGCAGGCTACAGCAAGGCTGAAATCAAGGCTGACGAAACAGTTTCATTCCCCTATGTATTTATCGTAGGTTCACTTGTTATGATTATCGGTATGCTCGTTCTTCTCTTCTTCGTTAAGGAAGAAGACACAAGCATTAAGCTTAAGGGTGACAAGAATCAGTATGCAGACGAAAAAGCTCTCAAGAAGGCTCAGAAGGAAGCTGCTAAGCAGAAGAAGGCTGAGCTTAAGGCTATGAAGCTTTCAAAGGGCGAAAGAAAGAGTCTTATCTTCATGCTCGGCACACTCTTCTTCCTCTTCTGCGCATCAAACGCAATTACAACCTTCTTCTCACTCTTTGCTCAGGAAATCCTTCACATGATTACTTCCGAGGCTACCTTTATTATGCTCATCTTTGCAGTTTGCTCAGGTGTAGCAGCTATTCCTGCAGGTAAGTTCGGTTCAAAGTTCGGCAGAAAGAAGACAATTATTGCAGGTCTTGCAGTATTCCTTGTAGCATTCATCGTATTCTTCGGTGTATTCCTTGGTATGCTCGGCGGCAAAGACCTTTCAATCAGCGACTACGTTTCAGTTAACAACGCTTATATCGCAGTTGACGAAAACATCAACGCATACAACGCAGACCTTTCAAATGCTGCTCAGCTTGAAGGCAGAACACTCGAGGATAACGAGGTTCTCAGCATTGAAGGCTACCTTGCATATAAGAGTGGCGAAGCTGCTGAAGATGTTGCAGCTTACTACGAAACCTATGACGCTCACCTTATAGCTACTCTCGGTGAAGGCGTTTATGACGATCTCGTTGCTGTTGCAAACGAGATTCTCGGTACAGAAACAGAAAGCTTTGAGGTTGCTCTCGCAGCAATTGTTGACACAGTTGACAGCGTTACAGCAATCCTTCGTGTACTCATCTATCCCGTTCTTATCCTTGGCGGTGCTGCTAACATGTTTATCACAGTTAACACACTTCCCCTTGTACTTGAAATCGGCGGTGTTGAAAAGGTTGGTACATTCACAGGCTACTACTACACAGCTACATTCTCAGCTCAGATCGCTTCACCCATCGTATACGGCTTTATCAGAATGTTTGCAGGAACCTATATGTCACTGTTCTATTACAGCCCCATAATGTTCGCTCTTGCAATTATCCTTATTATGTTCGTTAAGCACGGCGAAGCAGTTCCTCAGGAAATCATCGACAAAATCGAAGAAGAAAACGCTGACTGATAAAAGTTAAAAGCAATAAGCCCCGGAATCGTAACGGTTCCGGGGTTGGTGTTTTGCAAAATCTTGACATAAGCAGGTGTTATTGATATAATCAAATCATAACAGAAAAGTGGTGGTACCAATGTGGTGCACAATAAGTTTGAGTATAATATGATTATTGTTTAAGGAGGAATAACAGAATGTATGCAGTAATGTTTATAGCAATTTTTCTTTTTGTAGCTTGGCTGGGTCTTATCCCGAATTTTTCTGAGTATGAAGCAACGCAACTGATTATGTGTATAGCCTTGGGTCTCACAGCTGTAGTTATCACCGGTTTTACTATGGTAATCAAAAGGCTTGATGTTCTGTGCGGACAAAAGGCTGAAAGAGACAATGTAAAGAAGGAAGAACAGAAAGATAAATAATTAGCAATTGTGAAAAACATGTTGAACAAAATACTATGAGTTTGTGATATACTCTCCAAAAGTTAGATGCTTTTTGGGGTGCGTATCTTTTTTTAACAATACCGGGTAATTAAAACATTATAAAATATTTTAATAAATTAAATATTATAAAAATAGATTGACATAGAATATATTTATATATATATTAAAAGCACAAAATAGAAAGAGGCGATACCAATGTGGAAGGTAAAGAAGAAAACAAACGAATAAAACAAATATAGGAGGCTTAATATGAAAAATAAGTTTAAAAAATATATGTCGCTAACATTTTCGTTAATGTTTATCTTTTCTGTGTTAACATCATACGCTTCTGCAGCTGATGCTGAAAAACTTATATCATCAGAAAAAATAATTGTTAGTGAATGGGATGAATATACTAGGATAACATCTATGTCAGACAAGGAGCTCATAAAATCAGGGTACACAGCAGAGGAAATAATTGAAATCAGAAGTTTTGATTATGAGAAAGAGATAAGAGATAGAGCGAAGTTGGATGATGAAACTTTAAAAAGATATGGATACACAGATTCAGAGATTATTGAATTACGTCAAGTGGCATCAATGAAAACAATTCCTGAAGATGTTATGCGCTCTATTTCTGAAGCAACAATGACTTCGGAATTGAAATATGCCGGTAATGGATATTATCAAGATGCCGGTAAAACGATGTATTATATTGATTTGAAATTTTCTTGGAATTGGAACAGGATACCTCTGTTTCATTTGGTAGATATGGTTGCCGTAGGTTTTGATTCATCAACAGCAAAAGATTTTATGTACTGCGTACGTTCTGATCGAAAAGTATATGCAAACTTAATTTCGGTCAATTCATCATATTCTAATATAAGTCAAGTTGTTGAGTGGGAATATTCGACTTCGGAAGCCAATAATATTTCAGCGGAATTTGCGGTTGCGTTAGAAGATGGAAATGGAAATTTGACTCATTTTGCAAGTAGTGGATATGGGTTATTTCGATTAACAAATCGTTCAAACCAAGCGATGCTCTTTGTTGATGCTTGTTATGGTCATTCCATTTTAGATATTGATCCAGACTTCTCTATATCAACTTCAGGTTCATCAATAGGTATTAATTTTGGTTTCGGAATAGATGAACAACATTGCACGGGTTGGTTTTTTGAAGATTACACGGTGTCTACAAGTTATGTTTATCATGGGGTAGTAAAGGGCAAGAATAATACAGGAGGAGCTGCACCATGATATCAATATTATTTATAGCAATTTTTCTTTTTGTAGCTTGGCTGGGTCTTATCCCGAATTTTTCTGAGTATGAAGCAACGCAACTGATTATGTGTATAGCCTTGGGTCTCACGGCTGTGGTTATTACAGGTTTTACTATGGTGATAAAAAGACTGGATGTTCTGTGCGGACAAAAGGCAAGAAGAGATAACGATAAAAAGGAAGAACCTAAGGAAAAGGAAGATAAATAAAACACAAAAACGGCTTTGCGTACTGCAGAGCCGTTAAGTTTTGCAAAAAACAAAAAAGCGGTCCGAAAACGAACCGCTCAACACACCAATCATACCACATATAATAGTATAAAGTCAACAGCTTTGGAGAATTAAAGGGTAATTTCTCCCTATTGCATAAATGGGCGTATTAAAGTTTGTGGAAGATTGCGTATTGAAAAACTGCTTTTTTCGTGCTATACTGTAGTCACAGAAAGGGAAAGGTGATACCGATGTACAGGTAAAAACCTAAAGGAACTTTCAGAAGGAAAAATAAAAAAGGTTAAATAAAAAGCAAAATAAATCCTACCTGGCGGTAAGGAAGCTTAAAACCTTAAAAATCAAAAAAGAAAGTTCCGAAGAAAAACAGCCTTCCTGAAAAACATCAGACACGATGACATAGATAAAAAAATAAACAAAAAAAGTGTCAGATGAATACAACGAAGGCAAAACAATCTGTAGAAAGTGAGGATAACAAAAGATGTTAGATATCAAGAGTTCAATGAAATAACCCCCCGACCGTAAAAGATGTGTGAAGAAACATCGGTCCGGGGGTTATTTCTTTTTTTAATGAATAATGAATAATTGCGTTTGAGGTTGTTGCTATGAGGTAAGTGATATGCCGCAAACCAGATATAATATAGAGGTTGATGAGTTGCAGAATGCAGCTTTATTTTTTTGTCCTGAAAGGTGAAAAAATCGGATTTATTGCGTTAAAAGGCCAAATTTTATACACACTGAACAAAAAACAATGCACAAAATTATTCAATATCCCGTTGTTTTTTTATTCAATATGTGGTAAAATGGTCGTGTTATCGTCAGTCGGAACAATCCGATGCGTGATACGTAATATTCAGACCTTGTAAGAATAAGGTCACAGGAGGTTTTGGAATTGAAAACATTCGCAGTTAATAACATCAGAAACGTGGCAATCGCAGGTCACACAGGTAAGGGTAAAACAGCTCTCGCAGAAGCAATGCTCTACGTTGCAGGTGTTACAGACAGACTCGGCAGAGTTGCAGACGGCAACACAATTATGGACTATGACGCAGAAGAAAAGAAGCGCAAGTGCTCAATTTCAGCTGCTATGTGCTCTCTTGAATGGAGAGATACAAAGATAAATGTACTCGATGCTCCCGGTAAGTTTGACTTTGCAGGCGGTATGGCTGAAACAATGCGTGCTGCTGATTGTGCTCTTATCGTAACATCAGCAGGTTCAGGTATCGACGTTGGTCTTGAAAAAGCAATCAAGGCTGCTGACGCAAGAAACATTGCAAAGTTCTTCGCAGTTACAAAGGTTGACTCAGAAAACCGCGACTTCTACAAAACATTTGACATTCTCAAGAACGAGCTGGGCAACAAGCTCTGTCCCGTTGTTGTTCCCTATATGAACGGCCCCGTTTGCGAAGCATTCGTAAACCTTTGCTCAAACAAGGCTTACAAGTATCCCAACGGCCGTCCCGTTGAAATTGACATTCCCTCAGATGCTAACATCGAAGCTATGAGAGCTGCTCTTGAAGAAGCAGTTGCTACGGTTGACGAAGCACTTATGGATAAGTTCTTTGAAGGCGAACCCCTTACAAAGGAAGAAATCATCGAAGGTCTTACTAAGGGCGTTGAAACCGGTGAAATCTATCCCGTATACGCACTTTCAGCTACAAAGGTAGACGGTTGCGACATGCTCCTTGATGCTCTCGTTTACTCAGCTCCCTCACCCGACAAGGCTAAGCCCGAAATGGCTGAAACAGAAGACGGTGAACCCATCGAAATCGAATGCAAGGCTGACGCACCTCTTGCAGCAATCTGCTTCAAGACAATCGCTGACCCCTTCGTTGGTAAGATGAGCTTCGTTAAGGTTCTCGCAGGTAAAATCACTCACGATACACCCGCATTCAATGCTCGTACAGGCGAAAGCCAGAAGATGGGCAAGCTTGTAGCCGTTAAGGGCATCAAGCAGGAAGACATCAATGAAATCGGTCTTGGTGACATCGGTGTTATCACAAAGCTTTCAGGTCTTGCAACAGGCGACACAATCTGCTCAGCTAAGAACGTAATCAAGCTTGCAGCAGTTGACTTCCCTGCTCCCTCACTCAAGATGGCAGTTGTTGTTAAGAAGAAGGGCGAAGAAGATAAGGTTGCTTCAGGTCTTCGTAAGATTATGGGCGAAGATCCCACAGTTCACTTCTATTCAGACGAAGAAACAAAGGAAATGATCGTTGCGGGTCTTGGTGAACAGCACCTTGATATCGTTGTATCAAAGCTCAAGACAAAGTACGGCGTAGAAATCGACCTCAAGGTTCCCAAGGTAGCTTACAGAGAAACAATCCGCAAGTCATGTCAGGTTCAGGGCCGTCATAAGAAGCAGTCAGGCGGTTCAGGTCAGTTCGGTGACGTTTGGGTACGCTTTGAGCCTCACACAGGCGACGAGCTTATCTTTGAAACAGAGGTTGTCGGCGGTTCGGTTCCCAAGAACTTCTTCCCTGCAGTTGAAAAGGGCTTCCAGGAAGCAATTCTCAAGGGTCCCCTTGCAGGCTATCCCGTAGTAGGTCTTAAGGCAGTTCTTTACGACGGTTCATACCATCCCGTTGACTCAAACGAAATGGCATTCAAGACTGCAGCTAAGATCGCATTCAAGAACGGTATGGCTCAGGCTAGCCCCGTTATTCTCGAACCCATCGGTGAGCTTAAGGTTTATATGCCCGACGCAAACCTCGGTGATATTATGGGCGACATCACAAAGCGCCGCGGCCGTGTACTCGGTATGGGTGCAGCAGACGAACCCAAGATGCAGGAGCTCGTTGCAGAAGTTCCCATGGCAGAAATGGGCGACTTCTCAACAACCCTTCGTTCAGTAACAGCAGGCAGAGGCTACTTCACACTTGAATTTGCAAGATATGAAGACGCTCCCATGAACGTTGCTCAGAAGGTAATTGAAGAAGCTAAAAAGGATGCAGAAGAATAATTCCAATTCCTCATATAATTCAACCCACGGGTCGGCAGAATTTCTCTGTCGGCCCGTCGGGCTTTTTAAATGAAGCGTGCCTTACGGCACATGAAAAATGAAGCAGCCTTCGGCTATGAAGCACACCTTCGGTGCATGAATTTTTTTACGGCACGCTTTGCTTCATATTGAACGCAGTTCATCGCTTCGTGTTTGCCTTAGCAAACGCTTCATGGGAGCGAAGCGAGTGCTTCATTTAATTTTCCCCTTGCATTTTCTTATTAAAAGTGCTAGACTTAAGTGTAAATATTTTTTGGAAATATAAGGAGGAACAAAAATGAACAGACTTAAAAAAGCTTTGTGCGTTGCCCTTGTGCTTTTGCTTCTGGTTGCATCGGTGCCTGCCGTACCCGTTGCTGACCTTGGCTTTGGCATAACCGCAAGTGCGCTGAATGCAACAGGCAAGTGCGGAAAGACCGCAACCTACACCTTTGACAGTGCTACAGGTAAGCTTACTATTGAAGGTACAGGTAAAATTAACGCAGAGGCGTTTTATAACAACCAGGATATTAAGGCTGTAGTTATCGGTGACGGTATTACTGAAATTGGTGCAGACGCGTTTAACGGTTGCTCAAATCTTACAACTGTTGATTTCGGCAAGACCGTTACGGTTATTGAAGATAATGCGTTTAATTATTGCTACAGCCTCACAAGTGTAACAATCGGTGACAGTGTTATAACTATTGGTAATTATGCTTTTTGTGATTGTGATAACCTTACAAGTGTAGTCATTGGCAATGGTGTTAAAACTATCGGTAATTATGCTTTTAATACTTGTAATAATCTTGCAAATGTGGTTATCGGAGATTGCGTTACTACTATTGGTGAGGGCGCTTTTGTATCTTGCAACAACCTTACGAGTGTAATTATTCCTGATAGTGTGCTAACAATCGGTGGTAGTGCTTTTTGGGATTGCGATAACCTTACAAGTGTAGTTATCGGTAATGGCGTTACAATTATTGAAGGTGATGCTTTCGGTTATTGCGATAATCTTACAAGTGTAACTGTTGGTAACAGTGTTGAAACAATAAGTTGGGGCACTTTCATAAATTGCACAAGTCTTGAAAGTATCAACATTCCTAAAACTGTAACTTATATCGGTGGTGAAGCTTTCCGTTATTGTCCCAGCCTTACAGATGTGTATTATGAAGGCGCAGAAGAAAACTGGAATGCAATTAATATTGGTGAGAACAACACAGCTCTTGAAAATGCTGAAATTCACTTTGCTGAAACTCACACTCATACATGGGATGTTGAAGAAATTACAAAATATCCTACCTGTACAGAAAAGGGTGAAAAGACCATAAGCTGTAAGGGTGCAGTTTGTAAGAAGACAGAGGAAATTCCTGCTTTGGGACACAACTTTAAAGACTACTATTCAGACGGAAATGCAACCTGTGATAAAGACGGTACAAAAACTGCTACTTGTAACATATGTTGGAATGCAACTGATACAATTGTAGATGAAGGCTCAAAGGATAAAGGTGCTCATAAATTTACTTATTATTATGTTATCAAGGATGCAACATGTACATCTGATGCTTTGGAAAAGGCTGTTTGTGACTTTTGTGGTGAAGCAACTCACGAAAGAAAAATTGTCGGCACAAAGCTTGCTCACCTTTACAAGACATATATATCAAACAATGACGCAACATGTATTGCTGACGGTACAATGACAGCAGTTTGCGAAATGTGTAAAGAAGCAAAGGACACAAAGATGGATGTTGGCTCAAATAAGACTGCTCCTCATATACCGGATGCGTATGGTGCAAAGTGTGTTCTTTGCGGTTGCGAGCTTGCATGTATCCATGTATACTCAGCTGAAAAGCTAATCACAAAGACACCCACTTGTACAACAGACGGTGAGAAGGCTATCGTTTGCTCAAAGTGTAATGATTTTAAGCCCGGCTCAGTAGAAGTTGTTCCTGCAACAGGTCACGCTTGGAGCGAAGGCGTAATCACAAAGACTGCAACATGTAAAGAAAAGGGTACAATGAGATACACCTGTAACAACAAGTGCGGTGAAACAAAGACAGAAGAAATCCCCGTTGCAGAACACAATTATAAGGAAGTAATCACACACGCAACATGTACAGAAGACGGTTACTCAACCTTCACATGTACAATGTGTGGATCACACTATGTTGGCAATGTAGTTAAGGCTTACGGCCATATGTTCGACACATATTTCCACGATGAAGGTTCAGCTACCTGCTACAAGGATGGTACAAGAACAGCTGAATGTGCTAATGGCTGCGGTACAAAGAACACAATTGCTGACCCCGGCTCAAAGACAGACCACGAAATGACTGACTTCACAGTTATCAAGGCTGCAACATGTACAGAAGACGGTGAAGAAGAAGCTAAGTGCCGCTATTATTATAATTGCGGTTATAGCGAAATCGTTCCCGTTGAGGCTCTCGGCCACGACGAATCAGTTGAATTTGAGATAGTAAAAGAACCTACATGTACAGAAAAGGGTGAAAAGAGAAAGGTTTGTGCTCGTTGCCCTGAAATCGTAGCAACAGAAGAAATCCCTGCCCTCGGTCACAATTTTGTATACGGCAAGTGTATTCGTTGTGGTGATTATGAATATGGTTGCAACCATATTTGGGGTGTATGGGTAATAACTGTTGACGCTACTTGCACAATGACAGGTATAAGAGAAAGAAAATGCACACGTGCAGGTTGTGGAGAAATCGAAAAAGAAGTTCTTCCTTTGAAGGATCACTACTACGATGTAAAAATTACATACCCGACATGTACAAAAGACGGATATTCAACATATACATGTACAACTTGTAATGATAGTTATGTTGCCCAAAAGTTAGAAAAATACGGCCACGATTACGAAGAAGTATACGAAAAACAGCCCACTTGTACTGAAGACGGTTATTTTGAATACTCCTGCACAAGATGTGGAGATTGGTATTCGGAAACAGTAGAATCTTATGGTCATGATTTTGATTACATTGAAGATTTTGCAAGCTGTACGGAAGACGGTTATTACGAATACTACTGTGTTATCTGCGGTTATTCTGAATCCGGTGTAATTGAAGCTTATGGTCACACCTACCCCGACCAGTGGAGCGTCATAATTCCTGCAACCTGCAAGGAAACAGGCGTTGCCGTTAAGGTTTGCTTCGATTGTCACGAGGTAATCGCTATGGTTGTTCCAAAAGCAGGTCACTCAGATTTTGACGGTGACAGCAAGTGTGATACCTGCGGTGGTACAATTACCGTTGTTGAACCCGAAAAGCCTGCAGATGAACCCGAAGAAAAGCCCTGCAATTGCGATTGTCACGCAGGCGGTATAAAAGCCTTCTTCTTCAAGCTCATTAACTTCTTTGCAAAAATCTTTGACAAGAACGCAAGAGTTTGCGACTGCGGTAAGGCTCACTAAAAATCAATATCAATCCCTCTCTTAACCGAGAGGGATTTTTTTGACCCTTCCACCGCTAAAGCGGTCCCCCTTCCCTTTCAGGGACGGCAAGACTTGTCTCCCCTGAAAGGGGAGATGTCATACGCAGTATGACAGAGGGGTGTATTCATTTTATTAATTTTTTCCTAAACAGTGGCAAATTGGTGTATAATATGGTATAATACTAAGTTGAATTACCTTGCCTTAAATAATCGGCTCCGAAAGGATACAGAATAAATGAAAAAACTCAACCGAATTCCTAAGCTTTCAAAGGCTACCGAAATTACCTGGTGGACTTGCAGAGCCCTGCTTTTCATCTGGGGCGTGTGGGGTATGCTCCACGGCTATACCTCTGAATTTGTGCAGGCTACCTTTGCAATCATCTTCACCCATTTGTGGGATATGTTTCAGCTTTTCGGCGGAAAATCCTTTATTACAAAATATCCCGCCTATATGCAGACAATGCTTAATTGCTTTATCTGCTTCGCCTGTGTAATCGGCACAACTCTCAACTCAAGAACAGATTTTACGGGTATCGACATTCCCGAGCATATCTTTGCGGGCTACCTTGCATGTACGGGCTCGTTTATTCTGATCGAAATTATTCAGGGCGAAAAGCACCCCATTAAAATTTCCGCTCAGGCCCTTTTCAGCATCGGCTTTTCCGTTATGCTTCTTGTGGGCTGGGAGTTTTATGAATTCACAATGGACAGACTCTACGGCTTTGTTATGCAGCACGGTCAGGTGCCCTACGGCACAGGCCTTACCGACACAATGGTTGACCTTATCTTAGGCTCAGGCGGTGCTCTTGCAGCAATGTTTATCGAAGCCTTCAGACGAGTTGGTCTTATAGGCGGCAAAAACCGCCACGCTCTTCGTGAGAAGTATAAAAAAGAGCGTGAAGAATTCAAAAGAGAAAAAGAACTGAAGTATAAAAATGCACAGAACGGAGAGTGCGTATAAAATGAAGCTCAGCGAAGTTTTGAACAGTGTGGTTTATGAATGTGGAAAATTCACAGACTGCGAAATAAAAGATATTGCTTACGACTCAAGAAAAACCGGCAAGGGCATTATGTTCGTATGCCTTGTTGGTGTAAATGCTGACGGACACAAGTATGTGCAGTCAGCCTATGATAAAGGAAGCAGAGTTTTTCTTTGCGAAAAGGCTGTTGACCTTCCCGATGATGCAGTTGTAATTAAGGTTGAGGACACAAGAGCTGTTCTTGCAACAATCAGCTGTAACTTTTTCCGTCATCCATCAAGGGAGCTTAAGCTTATAGGTATCACCGGCACAAAGGGAAAAACAACCTCAGCGCATATTGTTAAATTTGTGCTTGAAAGCGGCGGAATAAGAACAGGCATTATCGGCACAGTGGGTGCTTCATTCGGAGATACAATTCTGCCTACAGTGAATACTACTCCCGAAAGCTACGAGCTTCAGAGAATGCTTCGTCTTATGGTTGACGGTGGCTGTAAAGCCTGCGTAATGGAGGTTTCATCTCTCGGTCTTAAATTCCACCGTACAGACGGACTTCATTTTGCCTTCGGTGTGTTTACAAACCTTTATCCCGACCATATCGGCACCAACGAGCACGAAAGCTTTGAGGAGTATGCTTTCTGGAAAACTCAGCTTTTCCCAATGTGCCACAAGGCAATTGTAAATCTTGACGATGCCTTTAGCGGTACCGTAATTGAAAACTGCAAATGCGATGTTATTACCTACGGCTTTGATTCAAAGGCAGACTATATCTTAGGTGAATACAGTAAGGTTAAGCAGGGTAATGTACTCGGTGTGGACTTCAATGTAAAAACCGCTGAGGCAGAAAGAAGCTTTACTGTTGCTCTTCCCGGTGAAATCAATGCAAGCAATTCGCTTATTGCTGTTGCTCTCGGTGATGAATTCGGCCTTTCAGATGAAGAAATTTCAAAGGGCTTGCAGAGTGTTTTTGTAAAGGGTAGATGTGAGCTTGTAAGAGCTGACGATGATGTAACCGTTATCATTGACTACGCCCACAACGGTGTGAGCCTTAAGAGTATTATTGAAACTGTTTCAGAGTATGAGCACAACAGAATTATTACTCTCTTCGGTTCAGTTGGCGGAAGAACAGAATGCCGCCGTGAAGAGCTTGGTCTTGTTTCAGGTGCAATGAGTGACTTTACCGTAATTACAAGTGACGACCCCAACTTTGAAGATCCGCAGAAAATCGGTGAGGAAATTGCTTCCTTCTGCGAAAAAGCAGGCGGTCACGGTAAATATGTGATTATTCCCGACAGAGGCGAGGCTATAAGCTATGCAGTTAAAATGGCAGAAAAAGGTGACATAATTATCCTTGCAGGTAAGGGTCACGAGGAATATATGAAAATAAATGGGGAAAATGTTCCCTTCAGCGAAAAAACGGAAGTAATGAGAGCGTTTAAAGAGAAGAAAGAGGGTATATAAATGTATAAGTTTATTCTTCAGGAAGACTTAAAGGCATACGATGAATTCATTGAAAAAAATAAAGGTCAGTATATTCAGTGCTCACGCTGGCAGAACGTAAAGACCACCTGGAACTGCCGTTACTACTGCGGCTTTGATGAAAACGACAACGTTGTTCTTGCTGTGCTTGTAATGGAGCGTTCACTTCCCGTTGCAGGTAAAATCTGGTACGCTTCATCAGGTGCAGTATGCGATTACGGCAATAAGGAGCTTCTTTCAGAATTCACAGAATTTATGAAGGAGGAAATGAAAAAGGGCGGTGCAACCTGCTTTATTATGGACCCGCCTGTATCACTCAGAATTGACGGTGAGGATCAGGCTTACGGCCATGAAGTGCACAAGTCTCTTACAGACCTTGGCTATGAGCTTAATCCTTCAATTGAAAACTATACCTACAAGCATCCTGTTCAGCTTTTCATTCCACTTAAGGATGAAAACGGCAATCAGATTTCAGCAGATAAAATTCTCAAAAAGTGCGACAAGGGTGTAAGATACAGTATCCGTATCGGTGAACAGAGAGGTCTTGTTGCAAAAACCTTCACCTCAAAGGATGTTGATGCTGACCCTTCAATTATGGAAGACTTTATGGCTGTTATGCGTGACACCGGTGAAAGAGACAGCTTTGTTGAAAGAAACGGTGACTACTGTGCAAAGCTTCTCAGAGAATTCGACGGCCACAGCGACCTTAAGCTTGTTTATTACGATAAGGAGCTTGACAGAAAGCTTCAGGCTGAAAGACTTCAGAAAAAAGAGCAGGCTCTTAAAGACCTTGAAGGTGCTCACGAAAAGAAGGCTCGTCAGCTTAATGAAATAATCACAAGTGTAGACAAGCAGACAGAGCATTTTGAAAAGAGAATGGAAGAGGCTGAAGCATTTACAAGCGAAAACACAATCTGTCTTGCAGGCGGTCTTTCAATTTACTATTCAGGTATGGGCAGCTGTCTTTTCGGCGGCACAAGAAATGTTATCCGTAACAACACCCGTTCAAGCCACTACCTTAACTATCTCCGCCTTTGCGAAAGCGTAAACAGAGGCTGTGATATTCACGACCTGGGTTATGTTATGGTAAAATCACCTGAACTTCAGGAGGACGGTACTCTCGGAGCACTTGTACCTCAGGACAACTTTACAGGTATTTACGACTTCAAAAAGAGCTTTTCAGCAAACTACCACGAATTTATCGGTGAATATATTCTTGTGGGCAACAAGGCTAAGTATTATTCATACGCAAAGCTTATGCCTACAGCAAAGAAGGCAAAAATCAGCCTTGTTAAGCTTATCAGAAGATAAATTTTTTCCGCCGTATATTTTGCGGCGGATTTTTTTATAGGTTTATAAAAAGGGCAAAATACTATATATTGATATAGCCGCAAAATGTAAACACAACAAGAGGAAAAGCTCAGTGTTTCTGCACCTTGACAAGGATAGTGCAGAAATAAAATAGCAAGAAAACCATTGACAAAAACAGAAGGTTTGTTGTATAATGGTTTTCTGCAAGCTGTGTCTTGCTCTATTTAACTATGTAAAAAAGCGTCGGACACCATATTGCCACCACTTCTACAACTCCTGATGCAATATGTCCCGTTTTAATATTATTAAAGGAGGTCAAAACAATGAAAAGAACTTACCAACCCAAAAAGCGCCACAGAAAGATGGAACACGGTTTCCGCAAGAGAATGGCTACTAAGAACGGCCGCAAGGTTCTCGCTCGCAGAAGAGCAAAGGGCAGAAAGCAACTGACATACTAAGGGATTGATTTTTCTTGCAGAAGTATATTACGCTAAAAGAGAATACAGACTTTAACCGTGTATATTATCGCGGAAAGTCTTCGGCTAAACCTCAGCTGGTTGTATATTTACTTAAGAACCGCCTGGGTGTATGTCGCATTGGCATTACAACAAGCAAGAAAATCGGTAACGCAGTAGAACGCAATCGCTCCCGTAGGATTATTAGAGCCGCTTTTCAGTCGGTTATAAAGGAATATGACCTTGAGGGTAAGGGTTATGATTTTGTTTTTGTTGCAAGAACAAAAACAAAGTATCTCAAAAGCACCCATATAGAAAAGGCTATGAAGGAGTGCTTTAAGGATTTAGGTGTGATAAAATGAAAAAGCTTATGCTTGGTGTGATACGTTTTTATCGCAGAAAAATCTCACCTCACCTGCCCCCTATGTGCAAGTATTATCCTACTTGCTCGGTCTATGCAATAGAAGCAATTGAGACACACGGCGCGTTAAAGGGCGGTGTGCTTGCTTTGTTACGCATTTTAAGGTGTAATCCCCTGTTTCCAGGCGGTTATGACCCTGTTCCGGAAAAGAAGGATAAGTGTAACCACAGACATTGAAAAGATCTTTAATATTGACGGAATAATTTTACGGAGGATCAGAAAATGGACAAACTTTTTCAAATTCTTTATGTTCCCTTCGGCTTTCTGTTCAGAATTCTTTTTGATTTCGTAGGCAACTACGGACTCGCACTCGTAATTTTCACACTGTTTTTCCGTTTCATCCTTCTGCCTTCAGCAGTGAAGCAGCAGAAAGGCATGGCAAAGCAGTATCGTCTTCAGCCCAAGCTGAAGCGCATCAGAGAAAAGTATCAGGACTTCCCTCCCAATGAGAGAAATCAGAAAATCCAGATGGAGACAAATGAGCTTTATCAGCAGGAAGGCTATTCAGCAATGACCGGCGGCTGTGCTCCTCTTCTCCTTCAGCTTCCCATTCTCTGGGGTCTTTACGGTATTATCCGTCAGCCCCTTACTCACGTTCTTAACATCAGTGCTGAGGCTGTAACAGCTCTCACTGAAGCTGTAAAGAATCTTGGTGAAACAAGCGCAAGAACTGCTGCTTATGCTGAATCATTGGTTATTTCAAGACTTTCAGAGGTGCTTGAAGCAAATCCTGATCTTACAGAAAAATTCCCTGAAGCAATTGAAAAAATTCAGGCTTTCAACTTCAAGATATTCAATATCGACCTCGGTACAATTCCCAGTATGGATACATTCAAAAACTGGGCTGAGGCAACTCCTGAAGCAAAGCTTGTTATACTCATTCCCATTCTTTCAGGTATCACTTCTCTTATGACAAGTGTGCTCACTCAGATGAGACAGAAGAAGAATAACCCCGATGCACAGATGCAGGGTATGGGCTGTATGATGCTCTCCATGCCTCTTATGTCACTCTGGTTTACCTTCCAGTTCCCTGCAGGTATGGGTATGTACTGGATTCTTTCAAACATATTTGCTTTCATGCAGACTCTTGTTCTCGGTCACTTCTATGCTCCGAGAAAAACAGTTGCTCAGCACATGGTTGCTGAAACAATTGAAAGACGTTCATATGAAAAAGCAAAGAAGGATGCTGCAGACAGAGAAAAGAACGATCAGAACTAAAAGCCACAGAACGACAAAAACTTTTTATATTTTGTAAACGGTGGTGAAAACTAAAAATGATACATGAAGCTATTGCAACAGGTGCAACAGTTGACGAGGCAAGAGCTAACGCTATTGCTGAGCTTAAGGCTCCCAAGGATGCAGATGTACACACTGAAATCCTTGCAATGCCCACAAAGAAGATCTTAGGTCTTTTCGGTGGTTCACCTGCTAAAGCACGTGCATATTATGAAGCTCCCGATGCTCCCAAGGCTAAGGCAGAAGCTCCTAAGGCTGCTCCCAAGAAGGCTGAAAAGCCCGCTCCCAAGGCAGAAAAGGTTGCTGAAGCTAAAAAGGCTGAGGTAAAGGCAGAGGCTAAGCCCGTTGAGGCTGCAGCAGAAGCTGAAAAGAGCAGCGTGGAGATTGATATTGCTTCTTCAAAGAGCATTCAGAGCGCAGTGGATTACCTTTCAGCCGTACTTAAGGGTATGGGTGTTGCTGAAATGTCAGCAAAGGCATTCCGCACAAGTGATGATGAAATCATTCTTGAGCTTGACTGCGGTGAAGATTACGGTATCGTAATCGGCAGAAGAGGCGAAACTCTTGATTCAATTCAGTATCTTACAAGACTTGTTGCTAACAAGTACAAGGCTGAAAATGAATATGCAAGAATTTCAATCAACATCGGTTCTTACCGTGAAAAGAGAAAGAATACTCTCAGAGCTCTCGCTAAGAAGAATTCAGAGAAGGTTCTCAAGTACGGCAGGAACGTAACATTTGAACCTATGAACCCCTATGAACGCCGTATCATTCATACAGCAGTTCAGGAAATTGAGGGTGTTACATCACACTCAGTAGGTTCAGATTCAAACAGAAGAGTTGTTATCACTCTCGCAGAAGGCGTTAAGCCCACACATCCCTCAAAGGGCGGCTACAACAGAGGCCGTGGCGGCAAGGGCGGTTACAATAACCGTGGCAGAGACAGAAGAAACAACAATTCTTACACACCGTCAGGTGAACAGAGAGCACCCAGAACAGACGCTGGTGCTGCAAAGGTTTCACTTTACGGCAAAATCAACTGATTATATTAAAACACCTGTGAGTAATTCGCAGGTGTTTTTTTGCGTAATAAATTGAATTTATAATTGTTATTTTTTGTTTTGTAGTATATAATGTGGGTAGTGTTTAAGAATTATATTTAGGTAAGGAGGATTGTATATGCAGAAATTTGAGGTTGGCGGAATGATGTGTGCCGCCTGCAGTGCAAGAGTTGAAAAAGCCGTAAATGCCGTTGAAGGTGTTGAAAGCTGCAACGTAAATCTTCTTATGAACAGCCTTTCTGTTGAGGGTACTGCTGATAATAAAGCAATAATGGCTGCCGTTAAAAAGGCGGGCTATACAATAAAGGAAGAAAAAGAAGGCAAAAAAGCCGAATCTACTGAGGAAGAAAATCCTGTAAAGCCAATGGTTAAAAGATTGGTTTCATCAGCCCTTTTCCTTCTTGTGCTGATGTATTTTTCAATGGGATATGTTATGTGGAATTTTCCGCTTCCCGAATTTTTTGAAAGTAATCCCGCTGTGGTTGCCGCAGTGCAGCTTGTTCTTTCTGCGGTGATACTTATAATCAACAAAAACTTTTTTGTGAGTGGCGTAAAAGGCATAATTCACAAGAGCATGAATATGGACACTCTTGTTTCAATGGGCTCAGGTGTATCTTTTCTTTGGAGTGTGTGGATTTTTGCTTCTATGGTAAAGCTTCAGATGAGCGGTGACATAAACGGTGCTCATCATATGCTTCACGGACTTTATTTTGAATCTGCTGCAATGATTCTCACTCTTATAACTGTGGGTAAAACCCTTGAAGCAAAGGCTAAGGGCAGAACAACCGACGCAATTAAATCTCTCAATAAGCTCAGACCCAAAACCGCAACACTTATAGTTGACGGCAAGGAAAAGGTTGTGCAGATTTCTGAGGTTAAAAAGGGCGACATTTTCGCTGTGAAGCCCGGTGAAAGTATTCCGGTTGACGGAGTTGTTGTTGAAGGCACAAGTGCTGTAAACGAAGCGGCACTTACAGGTGAAAGCATTCCTGTAGATAAAGAAAAGGGACACAGCGTTTCTGCGGCAACGGTTAACACCTCGGGTTACCTTCTCTGCGAGGCTGTTGCTGTTGGTGAAGATACTCTTCTTTCAAAAATCATTAAAACCGTAACTGATGCTGCCGCTACAAAGGCGCCTATTGCCCGACTTGCAGATAAGGTTTCGGGTGTGTTTGTGCCGGGTGTAACTGCAATTGCCTTTGTTACCTTTATAGTGTGGTTTATTGTTGACGGCGATTTTGCTCACGCTCTTGAAAGAGGCGTTTCAGTGCTTGTAATCAGCTGTCCTTGTGCTCTTGGCCTGGCAACTCCTGTTGCAGTAACTGTCGGTCACGGCGTGGGCGCTAAGAAAGGAATTCTCTTCAAAAATGCTGAAGCAATTGAAACTGCAGGCAAGGTTAAAACTGTTGTGCTTGATAAAACCGGCACCATAACCAAAGGTGAGCCGGAGGTTACAGATATTGTACCCTTTGGTGATGCAGACGAAACTAAGCTTCTTTCCTTTGCGTATTCTCTTGAAATAAAAAGTGAGCATCCCCTTGCAAGGGCTGTTGTTAAAAAGGCTCAGGCAGAGGAGCTTTCAGTTGAGGATATGGGAGAATTTGAAGCCGTTTCGGGTAAGGGTATAAAAGCACAGAAAAACGGCAAAGCTTACCTTGGAGGAAATCTCAGCTTCATAAGTGATTTTGCTGAAATTCCCGCTGAAATAAAAACGGTTGCCGAAGACCTTTCAAGGGAAGGCAAAACCCCGTTATTCTTTGCTGAAAACGAAAAACTGCTTGGCGTAATTGCTGTTGCAGATGTAATCAGAGAAGAAAGCCCCAAGGCAATTGACCGCCTTAAGAAAATGGGCATACGCGTGATTATGCTTACCGGTGACAATGAGGTAACTGCAAAAGCAATAGGAAAGCAGGTAGGTGCTGATGATGTAATTGCAGGTGTGCTTCCTCACGAAAAGCAGATGGTTGTAACAGAGCTGCGTAAAAACGGCAGAGTTGCTATGGTAGGCGACGGAATCAATGATGCACCTGCCCTTACTGCTGCTGATACCGGTATTGCTGTTGGTGCAGGTACGGATATTGCAATTGATGCGGCTAATGTGGTGCTTATGAAGAGTAATCCCGACCATATTCCCGACCTCATAAACTTAAGCAGACACACCCTCAGAAATATTCACGAAAATCTGTTCTGGGCATTTTTCTATAATGTGCTGTGCATTCCTCTTGCTGCAGGCGTTTTCGGTGTAGATCTTAATCCTATGATCGGTGCTGCAGCTATGAGCCTTTCAAGCTTCTGCGTTGTGAGTAATGCACTAAGGCTAAGAAGGGTAAACCTTAAAAAGTAAATAGCTTATGTGTCGGATTTTTCTTATGGAAAATCCGACATTTGTTTGCTTATAGCCATTGGTGATTTTAATTGTTGTAAAAAAACGGCTTTTATGATATAATTCCTTTATTGGATTTTGAAGAGGTGAATAAAATGGGGCGATTTCCCTTGCATGAAAGAGTAAAGGTTCCTGTAATAAAGAACCTGAAATTTGCTCTTGGCTTAGTCTGGCAGACTGATAAACGTCTGCTTATAGGCTATCTTATAAATATGACCGTAGACGGAATTTTCAGAATGTTTGTGCAGAACATTCTCTTTCTTAAAATTCTTCTCGGTATAATCGACAGAAACGGAAGCTTTGAGGAATACTTCAGAAATCTTCTCTTGTTTCTTGCTGTTTCGGTTTTTCTTAAGGCGGTCAACTGGTCGTCGAACTATATGCGTCAGGCGGCAACAAAGAATGTACTGAAGGGGCTTAATAATCTGGTTTTCAGAAAGGCTATTTCTCTTGATGTATCCTGCTATGAGGACCCGTCATTCTACGACAAGTATCAGCGTGCTACCAATGTTCTTGCCTGGAGCTATTTTGATGCAATCTGCTCTGCGGTGTCATCCGTTATCGGCAGCACAATTGCTCTTTTATTTGTAATCGGTACAGTTACTGTAATTGAGCCTACTTATCTTATTTTTCTCCTTCCGGTTGCTCTTGTTTTTGTAATTGAAATTACAAAGAGTAAGCTTGTTTATAAGCGTGACCTTGAAATGACCACCAACAACCGAATCAAGGCTTACATACAAAGAACAGTTTTCCTTAAGGAATATTCAAAGGACCTTCGTACCTCAAACATTTTTGCGGTGCTTATGACACGCTTCAAAGCTGCAATTGACGGCAATGTGATGATTCTTAAAAAGTACGGAGTGAAGCTTTTTCTTTTCAGTATGGTAAGCTCACTTTTCAGCGAGTTTATTCCCATAATCGGCACTTATGCCTTTGCGGCTTATCAGTTTGTTTATACAAACGCTCTCACAATTTCAGGCTTCTCCGTTGTGCTTTCTTCAATCAACTCAGTAAGAGAATCAATAATGTCCATCGCCAACAATTTCGATATGATTACCAATATGGCGTTTTACTTCCAGAATCTCCGTGATTTCTTTGACTATGAGCCTAAGGTTGAAAGCGGTAAGGAAGAGTGCGGAGAATTCCAGAGCCTTGAATTTAAAAATGTATCCTTCCGTTATCCTTCCGCAGAGAAAAACTCACTTAACAATGTTTCCTTTAAAATTGAGAAGGGCGAAACCGTTGCAATTGTAGGTGTTAACGGTGCAGGTAAGTCAACCATAGTAAAGCTTCTTCTTCGTTTCTATGATGTAAGTGAAGGTGAAATTCTTCTTAACGGAAGAAACATCAAGGAGTATGACCTTGCTTCTCTCAGACGAAGCTACGGTGCAGTTTTTCAGGATTACCGCAACTTTGCCGTATCTGTTTTTGAAAATATTATGTGCCACGAATGCTCCGACGAAGAAAAGAAGGTTGCTGAAAAAGCCCTTATTCAGAGCGGTATATGGGAGAAAATTTCAGGTCTTCCCAAGGGTGGCGACACTGTAATTACAAAGGAATTTGAAAAGGACGGTATCGGACTTTCAGGCGGTGAAAATCAGAAGGTTTCTGTTGCACGACTTTTTGCAAAGGACTTTCAGTTTGCAGTGCTTGATGAGCCCTCCTCAGCTCTTGACCCGATAGCCGAGTACAAAATGTATGAGAATCTTATTGAGGTTACAAAGGATAAAACTGTAATGTATATATCTCACCGACTTTCAAGTGCAGTGCTTTCCGATAAGATTATTGTAATTTCAGGTGGTAGAGTTATTGAAACAGGCAGCCACAAGGAGCTTATTGAAGCAGACGGAGAATACAGCCGTATGTTTACTCTTCAGGCTTCAAGCTATAACAAGGAAAGCGAGGGTGACAACAATGAGTAAAAAAGAAAAAACTCAGTATTCCATGCTTTCAAACATAATCTTTTTTGTGGGTATGCTTTTCAAGGTTTCACCGCTTCTTGTTATCGGTGAATTTATCTGGGGTATTCTTCTCATTCTTCCCACAAGGCTTGTGAGCGTAATCGGTGTAAAATATTTCATTGATGTTGTTTCTGAGGGTAAGGACCTTCACAGAATTTTTTATGCTGTTATTGCTATTGCGGCAGTGCTTATTATCAGTAAGCTTTTTGCCTGGCTTTTCAGAGAATTTTTCTGGAATATGGAAAGAGAAAGAGTTTACTATGGTCTTAACAAGCGTCTTTACGAAAAGGCAAAGCAGCTTGACCTTGAAAGCTACGACAATCCCGAGTTCTACAATAGCTTTATTCTCACAATTGAATCATCATCAGACAACATTCAGAATCTTCTCGGTCTTGTCCGTGAGTATGTGGGTAACACCATTTCACTTATTACAATTTCCTCGATTCTTCTTACTATTGACCCCTGGTGCCTTCTTATCATCCTTGTTTTTATCGGTGTATTTACACCCTTAAGCAGAAAGATAGGCAACCTTCAGATGGGCAGACGAATTGACAACACAAAATTCCACCGTCGTAGCGACTACTTCCAGCGCATTTTCTACCTTCAGGATTACTGCAAGGAAGTGAGAATGAATGACATTGAGGATTTGCTTATTGACCGCTACAACGATGCAGCTGACGATGTAATTTTGAATCAGAAGAAGTACTGGAAAAAGATTTCCTCACTTTACTTTGTGCAGGAAACAGGTATACAGATTGCAGGCTTTATGTTTGCACTGCCTCTTTACCTCGGCTATTGTGTGCTTGTTAAGGAAACTCTTTCAGCAGGTGACTTCGTTGCCGCATTCAACGGTGCACATTCAATTGCAATGTCCATTAACTTCCTTACTGTGTGGGCGGTTGCGGTTTTCTCAGAAAGAGGAAAAATGATTGAAAAATACCGTGAATTCCTTAAGGCAGACTTTAAAATTTCAGACGGTGCAAAAAAGGCGGAATGTAGTGAGCCTAAGGAGATTAAAATTGAAAACCTCTCTTTTACTTATCCCGGTAACAGTGAGCCTACCTTAAGCGACATCAATCTCACCATAAAGCCCTATGAAAAAATTGCACTTGTAGGCTACAACGGTGCAGGTAAAACAACACTTACAAACCTGCTTCTTCGTCTTTATGACCCCACAGAGGGAAGTATTAAAATTGACGGAGAGGATATAAGAGAAAACACACTGGAGTCTCACCGTGACAGATTCTCTGCCGTATTCCAGGACTTTCAGCTTTTCTCATGCAGCGTGGGTGAAAATGTTGCTCTCAGTGATAAGTTTGACTCTGAAAAGGTAATGAAAGCTCTCGGTCACAGCGGCTTTACAAAGGAACTTAAAAACGGAACAGACAGTGAGCTTCTGAGAGAATTTGACAATGAGGGCGTAATGCTCTCGGGCGGTGAAAGTCAGAAGGTTGCAATTGCAAGAGCCTTCTATAAAAACTGCCCCTATGTAATTCTCGACGAGCCTTCTGCAAACCTTGACCCCATTGCTGAGTATAATCTCAACAAGGCTATGACTGAGGCGGCAACAAACAAAACCGTAATTTTCATTTCTCACCGACTTTCAACTACAATTAACGCAGACAGAATTTATGTTATGAAGGGCGGCAGAATAATTGAAAGCGGCAGCCACGATGAGCTTATGAAGCAGAACGGCACCTATGCCTATATGTTCAATCTTCAGGCTGAGAAATATAAAAAGCAGTGAAAACAAAAATCCGTCAGCCATTCCGACTGACGGGTTTTGTACAAAAAAGATGACATTCAGGTTGACAAAATGCAGTTTTTAATGTATACTACTGAAAGTTGAAAAATACATAACGAGGCGTGGCGCAGTTTGGTAGCGCGCTTGCTTTGGGAGCAAGATGCCGCAGGTTCGAGTCCTGTCGCCTCGACCAAAAAGAACAGTAACCGAAAGGTTGCTGTTTTTTATTTTGCCGATGAATATCGTTTTAGAACCGAACAGATAAAAATAAACAAAACCTTTTTATTATCTGATATGATATAAATCTCAATAATAAGGAGGAGAAGTTTATGAGCGAAATAAAAACAGTTGAGCTTGTAAAAAAATATAAAAAGCTTACTGCCGTTGACAGACTTAATTTAGAAATCAATAAAGGTGAGTTGTTTTCTTTGCTCGGTGTAAACAGCGCAGGAAAAACCACCACAATAAAAATGCTGACCTGCATAACAAAACCTACGGATGGAGATGCTTTAGTTGGCGGTTACAGTGTAATTAAAGAGCCTGAAAAGATAAAGCAGTTAATTGGAGTATCTCCGCAAGAAACCGCAGTAGCGCCAAACCTTTCCGTCAAAGAAAATCTTGGACTGATATGCGGAATCCACGGCTTTTCTAAGGAAAAAACAAAAATAAAAATCAAAGAGCTTTCTGAAAAATTTGCCCTTGAGTCTGTTGCAGATAAAAAAGCAGGTAAGCTTTCGGGCGGTTTCAAAAGACGGGTGAGTATTGCCATGGCGCTTATCAGTGAGCCGGAAATCCTCTTCCTTGATGAGCCTACCCTCGGCCTTGATGTGCTGGCAAGGCACGAACTGTGGGATATGATTTGCCGGCTTAAAGGCAAGGTGACGGTTGTTCTTACTACACATTATATGGAAGAAGCAGAGGCTCTTTCTGACCGAATAGGCATTATGAAAAGCGGAAAGCTTCTTGCCGTCGGCACCGCAGAAGAGCTGAAAAGAAAAGCAGGAAAAGACGATTTTGAGTCAGCTTTTGTTTCAATTGTAAAGGAGGCAGATATATGAGAATTTTTACTTTTGCAAAAAGAAATGTAAGGGAAATTCTGCGTGACCCTTTGAATCTTTGCTTCGGACTCGGCTTCCCTCTGGTGCTTCTTGTTCTTCTGAGTACATTGCAGAAAAATATCCCTGTAAACCTGTTTGAAATTGATACCCTCACTCCCGGTATTACGGTGTTCGGTCTGGCTTTTATCACTCTTTTTTCTGCAACTCTTGTTGCTAAGGACAGAGAAAGTGCTTTTCTGCAAAGGCTTTACACAACACCGATGAAGAGCTTTGAGTTTATAATGGGTTATATGCTTTCACTTTTGCCTGTTGCTGTTGCGCAGACTGTTGTTTGTTATGCTTTCGCAATTCCTTTGGGGCTCACGGTGACTATCAATATAATTTATGCTATAATAGGCATAATTCCAATGGCTGTTTGCAATATTGCCCTCGGACTTCTTTGCGGCAGCCTTTTAGGCGTAAAACAGGTGGGAGGAATTTGCGGCGCTCTTCTTACTAATCTTTCTGCGTGGCTTTCGGGCGTATGGTTTGACCTGAAACTTGCGGGAGGTTTTTTTGAAAAGCTTGCGGGAGCTCTGCCGTTTTTTCACGCAGCAGAAACGGAAAAATCATTGTTTTTGGGAGACTTTGAAAGTGTGGCGGTGCATATTCTGCCTGTTATACTGTACAGCATAATTGCAACGGTAATAAGCGTGCTTTGTTTTCTCAGACAAATGAAAAAACAGTAAGGACTGATAGAGTGAAATTCAGAATTGTTATTGATAAAAACTCGGAAGAAGAGATAATCGCAAGGGTTCATTCCCCGTCTTCTCTTACACAGCAGATAGAAAATCTTGTCTGCAGCTTTTCAGGCATAGACAGTATTATAGGTTACCGTGACGACGAAATGCGAAAGCTGAGCTTTGATGAAATTGAGTGCATTACAATTATTGACAAAAAAGTAATTGCGATTGATACGGAAAAACAGCTCTACCGCATTCAGGACAGACTTCGTGACCTTGAAGAGCTTTTGCCTTCTTATTTTATTCGTATAAACAAATCAACTCTTGCAAACGAGCACAGGATTCTGCGCTTTGACGCAGTATTCAGCGGCGGTGTAGACGCCGTTTTCAGATGCGGATATAAGGAATACGTTTCAAGACGGTGCTTTGCACAAATCAGAAGGAGGTACAAAGGAATATGAAAAAGGTCGCCTTAGAATTTTTACGCCGTGGTGTTATGTCCTGCGGTGTAGGTCCGATTATTTTAGCAGTGCTATATCTTATTCTTCATCATAACGGTGTGGTAGAAAACGTTAGTGTAAAAGAGCTTTGTGTGGGAATTTTTTCACTGTCTGCTCTTGCTTTTGTTGCCGGTGGAATTAATGCTCTTTATCAGCTTGAGCGCCTGCCGTTAATGGCGGCAATTCTTATTCACGGCAGTGTTTTGTATGTGAGCTATCTTATGACTTATCTCGTCAACGGCTGGCTCGAATGGGGGCGTGTGCCCGTGCTTGTTTTTACGGGAATTTTTGTTGTGGGTTATCTTGTAATCTGGGCGGTTATTTATTTTGTGATAAAAAGAAAAACCAAAAAGCTCAACAAAATGCTGAAAGAAAAACAGCAAAGCTCAACTTTGTTTCAAGACTTTTAACATGATTGGTTTTTATTGTGATATAATCGGTTCATTTGTTAAATATAAAATAATAATATAACCGTTGCTATTGAGAAAAGCCTTAAAAGATGATAGAATAAAAAATTGAAGAAACAGCTTTTACAGAATAAAGGCAAAGATGTTAAAAGGAGTAAGATTATGAATATTCTTGTAGTAAACGGTAGCCCCAAGGGCAAGTACAGTGTTACGCTTCAGACAAGCAACTGGCTTCAGATCAAGTTCCCGAATTGTAAATTCGACGTAATTCACGCAGGTCAGATTATCAAAAAGCTTGAAAGAGATTTTACAGAGGCTAAGGAAAAGCTTGAAAAGGCAGACCTTGTAATTTTCTCATACCCCGTATATACCTTTATTGCACCCTGTCAGCTTCATATATTCATTGAGCTGATGAAAAAGAGCGGAATCGACTTTTCAAATAAGTTCGCAACACAGATTTCAACCTCAAAGCACTTCTATGACGTAACTGCTCACAAGTACATTGAGGATAACTGCTACGATATGCAGTTCAAGTACATCAAGGGTCTTTCAGCTGATATGGACGACCTTACAAAGGAAAAGGGTCAGGAGGACGCAAGAAAGTTCTTCTCATACGTGCTCTGGTGCATGGAAAACGACCACTACGAGCCTCTTCCCATTAAGAAGGCTCCTCTTGAGCTCACTGCTGCAACTGTACCTGCAGAGGTTAATGCAAACAAGGGCGGCGATGTTGTTATCGTAACCGACTGTGAAGAGGATAACAAGGCTCTCAGTGATATGATTGACCGTTTCTGTGCAGTGCTTAACAAGAAAACACGAGTAGTAAACATCCGTGAATATCCCATCAAGGGTGGCTGTCTTGGCTGCTTCAACTGTGCAGTATCAGCAAAGTGTATCTACAAGGACGGATTTGAGGACCTTCTCAGAAACGAGATTCAGTCAGCAGAGGCTATGGTTTACGCTTTCTCAGTTAAGGATCACTCAATGGGCTCACGCTTCAAGATGTATGATGACAGACAGTTCTGCAACGGACACCGTACAGTTACAATGGGTATGCCCGTAGGCTATCTCGTAAACGGTGAATATTCAGCGGAAAGCAATCTTCAGACAATTATCGAGGGCAGATGTGAGGTTGGCGGCAACTTCCTTTGCGGTGTTGCAACAAATGAGGGCGACACAGATAAGAATATCGATAAGATGGCTGCAACTCTTGAGTACGCTCTCAAGACAAAGCACACTCAGCCTTCAAACTTCCTCGGTGTAGGTGGTATGAAGATTTTCCGTGACCTTATCTTCATAATGCAGGGTCTTATGCGTGCAGACCACAAGTTCTACAAGAAGCACAAGCAGTACGACTTCCCCCAGAAGCAGATGGGCAGAGTAATTGCAATGTACCTTGTAGGCTCAATGATGGCTTCACCCAAGGTAAAGAGCAAGATGGGCAACGCAATGAACGAAGGTATGCTCATGCCCTATAACAAGGTTATGAAGGACGCTCAGAAGAAGAAATAAATTTCTTCTTCAATGCAAAACAACTGACGAAAAATAAAAATTAAAATCCCACCGAAAACCAATTGGCAATCGGTGGGATTGTTTTGTTGACAAAGAGATATAATGGTGGTAAACTTAAAATGAAATTAAGTTTTGGAGGATGGAAAACGTGAGAAAAATATTTGTATTAGTAACTGCAATGCTTGGAATTTTGATTTTTGGCTTGTCAGCGAGTGCTGTAGGAGAGAACGCACAGACGGCTGTGGAAGTTGAGCTTGAAGAATATTTTGAAATTATTTACGATAAAAGCTTATATGATGAATTATACGAGTATTATCTCAAATTTATTCCTGAAGAAACAGATTGGTATGAAATAAATCTTGATAATTTTGCCCCTAATGAAACATATATAACCGTTTATGATTCTAAAGGAGAAGAAATAAGTTTTGGTTATTGTAATGAATTCACAAACGAGTGTATGACTTGTGTCGAGTTAATAGCAAATCAGGTGTATTATATAGAAATAGATTGTTTTAGTGAAGATACAATTTATGTTGATGGGGCTATAAATAAACATATACACGATTATGAGGTTAGTTATATTTCAAAAGCTACGGAATATAGTAAGGGTTATATTGAAAATGAATGTGTTAAATGTGAATATATTGATGAAATTATAATACCTAAAATTGAAGTAACTTATGATAAAACAGAGTTTATATATAACGGAAAAACACAAACGCCGAAGGTAAAAGTTTCAGATGAAACGGGAAAAAACTTTTTTGAAAATATAGATTTTATTGTAGAATATCCAAAATCAAGTAAAGATGTGGATTCATATTTTGCTACGGTAAAAATGGAGAATGAATATTATTATGTTTATGAGGACATTTTTTATACAATAGAACCTAAATCTATAAAAGACATAGAAGTGAAACTTTCTAAGGATAAAGTTCCTTGTGGTATTAATCCTACAATAAGCATATCAGGTCTAGAAGAAGGAAAAGACTTTGAATTTGATTCATGGTATATTGGAGTGGGTGAACAAACAGCGTATATATATGGTTTGGGTAATTATGAAGGATCAAAAAAAGTAACCTTCACTGTTGTTCCCTCAAAAGTATCAGGTTTAAAAGTTTCTAAAACTTCTTCATCATATATAAAACTTTCGTGGAAGGAAGATAAGTATTATTCTATTCAATACTATCAAATCTATGATGTAAAGAAAAAGAAGGTTATTAAAACTGTAAGTAGTGATAATCTTTCATACACTATAAAAGGCTTGAAAGCAGGTACAGTGTATGATTTTAAGGTAAGAGGCTATTCAAAAGAAAACGGTGAAAAATATTACGGAGAATGGACTACCATCACAGGAGCGACAAATCCTGCAAACGCTTCGTTTAATTCTCTTAAAAGTTCAAAAGCTAAAACTTTTACTGCAAAATGGGATAAGCAATCAAGTGCAACAGGATATCAAATTCAGTATTCAACAAGCAGCAATTTCTCGAATGCTAAGACAGTGAAAATCACTAAAAATTCAACTACATCAAAAACTGTTTCAAGTCTTAAAAGTGGTAAAAAATATTATGTTAAAATAAGAACATATAAGACTGTAAAGGTGAATGGAAAATCAAAAACAATTTATTCTTCATGGTCAAAAGCTATGTCAGTAAAAGTGAAATAAAGAAACGGCAGGATTTCCTGCCGTTTTATTTTTATACTGAATACCCTCCGTCAACGGAAATAACCTGACCGGTAATAAACCCTGCCTTATCCGAAGCAAGGAACTCACAAAGATAAGCAACATCCTCGCCCTTGCCCTTACGCATCATAGGTGTGCAGTCAACAATTTCTTTAACATCTTCCTTTGAAAGGTGGGCGTTCATCTTTGTGTCAATGAAACCGGGTGCAATACAGTTTACGGTAATGCCTGAGGGTCCTACCTCTTTGCTGAGTGCTTTAGTAAAACCGATAAGCGCTGACTTTGATGCGCTGTAATGCACCTCGCAGGAAGCTCCGCAAATGCCCCACATAGAAGAAATGTTGATGATTCTGCCACTGTGATTTTTAATCATTGAGGGCAGAATTTCTTTTGTCAGCTTCATAGCGCTCATAATGTTTACGTCGAAAATCTCTTTTACTTTTTCGTCACTGCAAAGCTGAAAAAGCTCCTGATGGGCTATGCCTGCGTTGTTTATGAGAACATCAACTGTGCCGAAGGCTGAAAGCACCTCTTCTGAGAGTCTTTCTGCTTCCTCGGTTTTTGAAAGGTCAGCCTTTATTGTGAGAGCTTTTATGCCGTAAGTCTTTTCAAGTTCGTTTTTTATTTCTGAAGCCTTGCTTTCACTTTTGTTATATTGCAAAGCAAGGTTGTATCCTTTTTCGGCAAAAGCCTTTGCAATTGCTTCACCGATACCACCGGTTGCTCCGGTTATAAGAACGTTTTTCATTTCAAACCTCCGGGACTTTAATAAAGTTGAAAGTGGAAAGTTGAAAGTTGAAATAAGGTCGCAGATTTATCTCGGTGCAAACGGATAATAATAGTCTGCGGAGTCAATTGTATTATATAGGGGAAAGAGTAAATTTTATCCGCCTTTATATTCATAAATGAATTGATTTGTACCCACCGAATTTGCATTTCTGCTTTGGCGGTATGAATATAAAAGCTCAGTAATCAGTTGAAACGGATACAATCGGAACGAAGTGACCCGCATTTCAACTTTCCACTTTTAACTTTCAACTTTTTAAATAACTGCCTTATTTTCCTACGCAAAACTGTGAGAATACCTCATCAACAACTGCTTCTCTCGCCTTTTTACCTGTAAGCTCAAGAAGTGCCTCAACTGCATCTTCAATGCAGACGTTTATAGCGTCCATAGTCATGCCCATATCTATTGCAGAAAGCGCTTCATCAAGGGATGCAACTGCCTTTTCGGTGCAGACTCTCTGGCGCTCCGTTGTAAGCATAGCTTGTGAGGTGTCAATCTTATCTGTGCCGAGAGCTTCTTCAATTGCTTTTGTAAGCTCCTCTTCACCGTCACCCTCTTTTGCACTGATGAAAACTACCTTTGAAAGTGTTGACTTCAGATAATCAATATCCGTCTTTGAGGAAAGGTCGCTTTTATTTATAATACCGATTACATCTCTCATTTTGCAAAGCTCAAGAATTTCTCTGTCACTGTCGTCGAGCTTGGCTGAGCCGTCAAAAACTGCAAGAATAAGAGTTGCTCGTTCAATTCTTGTTTTTGCCATATCAACACCGATTGCTTCAACAACATCGTCGCTTTCACGGATTCCTGCAGTATCTGCAAGACGGAGTACCACACTGCCTACACGCACAGTTTCTTCAACAATATCTCTTGTTGTGCCTGCAATATCCGTTACAATTGAACGGCTGAAGCCTGAAAGCATATTCATAAGAGCAGATTTGCCTACATTGGGCTTGCCGATAATTGCAGTTTCAACACCGTCGGTAATAGCCTTACCTGCATCGAATTTTGAAAGCAAGGATAAAAGTCCGTTTTTAACGGTGATTACACTTTCTCTGAGTGCTTCGTCGCTGAGCTCGGGAATTTCATCGTCGGGATAATCCACCCACGCAGCCATATTTGCGGAAGCTGAAAGAAGAATATCGCAAAGGGAATTGATTTTTCGGCTGAGTGCACCGTCAAGGGTGTTAAAGGCCGCCTTCATACCCTCCTGACCATGAGCAGAAATAAGGGACATAACAGCTTCTGCTTCTGAAAGGTCAAGCTTTCCGTTGAGAAAAGCACGCTTTGTGAATTCACCGGGCTCTGCAGTAACTGCACCACTCTGAAGCACAGCACGAAGAACCTGCTTTGTTACAAGCACACCGCCGTGGCAGGAAATTTCAACTGTATCCTCACCTGTGTAGCTTTTAGGTGCACGGAAAACAAGAGCCACGCACTCGTCAATGGCTTCACTATCAAGGTAAACCTTACCGTGGGCGGCGGTATAACCCTTGAGCGAAGAAAGAGCCTTGCCTGATGTGGTTTTTATAACTCTGTCGGCAATTTCAATTGCATCATCGCCTGAAATACGGATAACACCTATGCCGCCTGCTGAAAGTGGAGTTGCAACGGCAGCTATTGTATGAGACATATCACATTCTCCTAACTTTTTATTTGACTTTATTGATTATACAACACAAGAGCGATTATTTCAAGAAGGATTTATTACACTTTCTTTCTGAGTGTTACATAAGTCAAATTTTGTTAAAATAAAATTATAAATTTCTTTAAACGCATTTCACCAACATTTCAGAAAAGTAATATAGAATATCAGAAAATTTTGAAAATGAGGATTTAGAATTATGAAAAAGAAAAGCTTTTTGAAATCGGCGGCAAAAGCTGCCGGCATTACATTGGGTGTGCTTTGCGTGCTTGTGATCGGTCTTGTTCTTCTTGTTACTCACAATTTCGGTGACGCTTATGAGGATTACGATACCACAAACACAAATATTACAGAATACGGAAAAACTCTTGTATCTGCTCACCGTTCAGGCGGCGGAATTTTTCCTGAAAACACAATGATGGCTTTTGAAGGCTGTATCAATTCAGACACCTTCAGAACAGATATCTTTGAATTTGACCTTCACATCACAAAAGATGACCAGCTTATTATCCTTCACGATAACACTCTTGACAGAACAACAGATGCTGAAGAGGTTTTCGGTGAAGAAGGAATCAGACCTGAAAATTATACATATGAAGAGCTTTCAACACTTAACTTCGGTGAGGATTTTGAAAACGACAGAGGCGAAATGCCTTATAAGGGTCTCAGAGGTGAGAATGTACCGTCGAATCTCCACGCTGCAAGACTCAGTGATGTTCTCGATTACCTTCAGAGCAACGGTGACTTCGGTTATATAATTGAAATCAAAAACGGTGGCGAGCTCGGTAACAAGTCAGCAGATATACTTTATAACACTCTTAAGGAAAGAGAGCTTCTTGATAATGCAGTAATCGGTACATTTAACGGTGGCGTTACAAAATATATGGATGAAACCTATCCCGATATGAAGCGCTCAGCTTCAATAAAGGAGGTTGTCGGAGTTTACTTCCTTTCTCTTCTCGGAATTGACAGACAGGGTGCATATAAGTTTGATGCACTTCAGATTCCCGCAGGACTTTCTATTCTCCGTCTTGACACAACAAGACTTGTAAACTACGCTCACCGTCATAATATTGCCGTACAGTACTGGACTATTAACGACGAAGCTGAAATGGCACACCTCAGAGATATCGGCGCAGACTGCATTATGTCTGACATTCCCGATGTTGCGTACGAGATTCTCAATACAAAATAAAATCCTGATTGCCCGCAGTAAGAGAAATTCCTGCGGGTAATTTTATTTAATAAAACGATTATCATCGCACAAAATATAAAAAAAGGTTGCAATTTGAAGATTTTGTAAGTATAATATAAATTAGCGAAATTTTTGGAAAAACATTTTAATTTAAACAAATTTTAACATGGGGTGATTATTTGAAAGTACAGTTTACCGAAACAATTCTCCGCGATGCTAATCAGTCACTTATTGCAACAAGAATGCCCTTTGAGGACTTCGAGCCTATTCTCGCAGAACTCGACAAGGCAGGCTATTACTCACTTGAATGCTGGGGCGGTGCAACCTTTGACTCATGTCTTCGTTATCTTAATGAAGATCCATGGGAAAGACTCCGCAAAATCAGAAAGGCTTGCCCCAACACAAAGCTTCAGATGCTTCTCAGAGGACAGAATCTTCTTGGCTACAAGCACTATCCCGACGATATTGTAAGAGCATTCATCAGAAAGAGCGTTGAAAACGGTATCGACATTATCCGTATTTTTGATGCGCTCAACGACCTTCGCAATATTGAGGTTGCAGTTGACGAAACTCTCAAGTGCGGTGCACATCCCTCAGGTACAATCTGCTATACACTCAGCCCTATTCACAACCTCGAAAGCTATGTTGCTCTTGCTAAGGAAATGGAAAAAATGGGCGTTCTTTCAATCTGCATCAAGGATATGGCAGGCATTATGTCTCCTCAGGAAGCATACGACCTTGTTAAGGCTATCAAGGCAGAGGTTAAGCTTCCCGTTGTTGTACACACTCACTCAACAACAGGTCTCGGCACAATGACTCTCCTTAAGGCAGTTGAAGCAGGCGCAGATGTAATTGACACAGCAATTTCATGCTTCTCAGGCGGCACATCACAGCCTCCCACAGAAACTCTTGAATACACACTTACTCAGATGGGCTATGACTGCGGTCTTGACACAAAGCTTCTTAAGAAAATCAACGATTTCTTCAAGCCCGTAAGAGCTGCAGCACTTGACAGCAAGCTTCTCAACCCTGTTGTTCTTGCAACAGATACAGACGCTCTTTCATATCAGGTGCCCGGCGGTATGCTTTCAAACCTTGTTGCTCAGCTTACAGCTGCAGGCAAGCTTGAAAAGCTTGAAGAGGTTCTTCTTGAAGTGCCCAGAGTACGTAAGGATATGGGTTATCCTCCTCTTGTAACTCCTCTCAGCCAGATGGTTGGTGTTCAGGCAACATCAAACGTTCTCAACGGCGAAAGATACAAGAACATTTCAAAGGAAATCCTCAACTACATCCACGGTGACTACGGTAAGGCTCCCGGTGAAATTGACAAGGACCTTTCAGAAAAGGTTCTTCAGGGCAAAGAGCCCGTAACCTGCCGCTTTGCAGACACACTTGAACCCGGCTTTGAAAAGGCTAAGGAAGAAATCGGCAAGCTTGCAAAAAGCGAAGAAGATGTTCTTTCTTATGCTCTCTTCCCCACACAGGCTGAAGCTTTCTTCGAAAAGAGAGAAGAAAAGGCTAAGAATACATTCAAGTATACAATCAGAGAAGTTTAAGGAGGGGACATTGAAATGCTTTTTACATCAGAATACAGTATGAAAATGCCTCTTTTTGAAGCTCTTATGACATCTCTTGTAGGTATCGTAACAGTTATCTGCATTCTTGCTATTATCGCTGTTCTTATTATTCTTGTTTCAAAGGTAATCAGAACCGTTGAAAACGCAGCGTCAAAGAAAAAGGCTGCACCTGCAGAAGCTGCTGCACCCGTAGCTCCTGCCGGAAAGCCCACAGGCGTAATTCCAGTTGCAGGTGTAAGTCAGGGCACAATTGACCTTGTAAACGTTGACGAAAAAACTGCGGCAATCATTATGGCAATTGTAAGCGATAAAAGCGGAATTCCCCTTAACAGACTGAGCTTTAAGTCAATAAAACTTGTGGAGGATGAAAACAAATGAAATATATTGTAACATTAAACGGAAAAAATTACGAAGTTGAAGTAACAGAAGAAGATGCAGTTCTTCTTGCAGTTACAGAAGCGGCAGCTGCACCTGCACCCGTAGCAGCACCCGCTCCTGCAGCAGCTCCTGTAGCAGCAGCACCCGCAGCTCCCTCAGCTAGCGGTACAAACGTACCCTCACCTATGCCCGGTACAATTCTCAGCGTTAACGTTGCAGCAGGCCAGGCAGTAAAAACAGGTGACGTGCTTATGGTGCTTGAAGCTATGAAAATGGAAAACGATATTGTTGCTCCCTGCGACGGTACAGTTAAGCAGCTTCTTGTTTCAAAGGGCTCAACAGTAAACACAGACGATATTCTCGCAATTATCTGATAATCCCAAAAGTATAAAAGAAAAGGAGTAAATTCTTATGGTTAAAGACGTCCTTATCAGCTTATGGGAATCATCAGGCTTCTTTGCACTTTTTGCTGACGGAACATTTCTCTGGCAGAATCTTGTAATGATTCTTGTTTCATTTGTTCTTCTTTATTTTGCAATCTGGAAAAAGTGCGAACCCCTTCTTCTTGTTCCCATAGCATTCGGTATTCTTCTTGCAAACCTTCCCGGTGCAGGTCTTATGGATGACCCCACGGGTATTATGGATACATCAAACATTATTGAAGGTGCACACTGGTACGATTCGGGTGTACTGCGACTCATTTACGCCGGCGTAAAGAGCAGTATTTTCCCTTGTCTTATCTTCCTTGGAATCGGTTGTATGACTGACTTCGGTCCCCTTCTTTCAAACCCCGTATCACTTCTTCTCGGTGCTGCAGCTCAGCTTGGTATCTACGTTGCATTCGTAATTGCTATTCTTATGGGCTTCACTCCCGAAGAAGCAGCTTCAATTGCAATTATCGGCGGTGCTGACGGTCCCACAGCGATTTTCCTTGCAGGCAAGCTTGCGGCTCACCTTCTCGGACCTATCGCGGTAGCAGCTTACTCATATATGGCTCTTATCCCCTTCATTCAGCCTCCCATTATGAAGCTTCTCACAACAGAGAAGGAACGTAAGGTTGAAATGAAGCAGCTCAGAACAGTAAGTAAAACAGAGAAGATTATCTTCCCCGTTGTTGTTCTTGTAATCTGTGCGTTTATTCTTCCCTCAGTAGCGCCCCTTCTCGGTATGCTTATGCTTGGTAACCTCTTCAAGGAATGCGGCGTTGTTGACAGACTCAGCGACACAGCTCAGAACGCTCTCATGAACATTGTTACAATCATGCTCGGTCTTACAGTTGGTGCAACAGCAAACGGAAAGACCTTCCTTGCTCCTCAGACTCTCATGATTGTTGTTCTCGGTCTTCTTGCGTTCTGCTTCTCAACAGTAGGAGGTCTTCTTCTCGGTAAGGTGCTTTACCTCGTAACAGGCGGTAAGGTTAATCCTCTCATCGGTTCAGCAGGTGTTTCAGCTGTACCTATGGCAGCCCGTGTATCACAGACAGAAGGCAGAAAGTATAATCCCACAAACTTCCTTCTCATGCACGCAATGGGCCCCAACGTTGCAGGTGTAATCGGTTCAGCAGTTGCTGCCGGCTTCCTTCTTGCAATGTTCGGTAAATAATCAGACTTTAAAAGCTCCCGAAAGGGAGCTTTTTTAGTGTGGAGTGTGAAGAGTGGAGTGTGAAGTTAAGGGTCGCTACGCTCCGATTATATACTGACGAAAAACCTTCAATTGTCATTCTGAACGCAGTGAAGAATCTTAAAGATTTCTCGTTATACTCGGAATGACATATCATCGTAGGGGATGCCATTGGCAGTCCGTGTGTAGCAAAAATAAAAAAACAGTTACCGTTTGTTTATTCCTCGGTGACTGTTTTTATAAGCTCTTTAATAATTCAAGAAAAATTCGTTGCTGTTCTGCTGTGAGCCTACTCCAGTTTTCAAGCAACTCTTTCTGCGTGTCAGTGAGTGTTACAGGTTCATTGTCAAAGTTGAAAAACTGAGAAAGGGTGATATTGCAGGCTTTGCAGATGCTTTCAATTGAATTTACTGTTGGAGTTACATTTTTGCGAAACCAAGTTGAAATGGTTGATTGTGTAATGCCAGATTCTTCTGAAAGTCTGTATTCGCTCCAACCGCGTTCTTCTCTAAGCTGCACTATCCGTTCGAGAACTGTCATCAGATACACCTATATCCTTTCTTGCTTTTTTATATCGTTAATATTATACGAAAATACGTTGACTTTTAATTCTTATTGTCGTATAATAATAACGCAAATGCAAAGTATTTGTGTTTGTAGATATTGTTTTGGAGGTTTAAATATGACAAAGACAAAGAAAGTTTTAAGTTTGGTAATGGCGGTGCTAATGCTTGTTTCGTGTGTCAGTATGGGAAAAGTTCAGGCGGCGACTACAATTTCGTACGCACCGAACCCTAAAGTTGAATATGGATATTCATCGGGTGTTACAACAGGAACAATCCGTTATATTTCACAAATAAATGGAAGTGCTTATTTCAATTCAAATTATTGGGGTAATTGGGCTGGACAAGCAGGAATAGAATGCGGAACAGCAAGCATTTCAATGGCACTGTCTTATGTAGGTGTAAATAAGACCCCAAAGGCTATTTTGGATGCTCATAGTGGTACAACATATTTTACAGGTTGGGGACCGACCACATCAAATCCGTCAGTTGCAAATGGTATGAATAATTATATAAACGGTAATGGAAAATACAGCCCACCTATAGTTCATTTTACAACCGGTTATGCATCAGGCTCTCACTATGTAATTCTTATTGGTAAAGTATCATCAAGTTCATATCTTGTGCTTGACCCTGCGAGTAATAATACTTGGACTTTGTCAACAAGTGACGCCAAATATAAATCTATCAATCAGGTGTTCCAGTATTATAACCCGAATGCTTCGATAAACAATGATACACAAAAGCCGGTTATTTCAAATGTAAAGATTGTTGATAACAATGCAACAGGTTATACTGTTACCTGCACAGTTACAGATAATGTTGGTGTTACAAGGGTTGCATTTCCGTCTTGGACTCACTTCAACGGACAAGATGATTTGTTCTGGAGAGACGGAACAAAAAGCGGAAATACATATTCTTTCAGAGTAAATAAATCTGAACATAATGGCGAAAGTGAATGGTATTCAACACATATTTATGCTTATGATGCAGCAGGTAATACAGCTACTTTTGGTACGGATGTACTTGTTCCGCCTGACGGAAAAATAGCTGAAACCACTTATAATGGTAATAGATATGCAGTATATAAAGGTAAGGTTTCGTATCAGTTTGCAAAGGATTTATGCGAATCTTACGGTGGACATCTTGTAAGAATAACTTCCGCCGGAGAAAACGATGTGGTCAAAGGTTTGGTTGCTAAAGTAGGAACTTGCAGAATTGATGGTTCGGATGCACAAAATGAGGGTACATGGAAGTTCTCAAACGGAGAGAAAATGACCTATTTAAACTGGATGGCAGGAGAACCAAATAATGATGGTAATCAAGATTATTTAGTAATGTACCCGTCCGGAAAATGGGATGATGGTTATGAAATAATAAGTGCCTATATTGATGGTTTTGTATGCGAATTTGAACACACCCATTCCTACAGTTCAAAAATAACCAAACAACCTACATGCACATCAACAGGTGTAAAAACATTCACTTGCTCTTGTGGCAAGAGTTATACTGAAACAATAGCAAAAACATCCCACAACAGCAACACGTCAATTCCTGCAGTTGCTTCAACCTGTACCAAGACAGGTCTTACAGAAGGTAAGAAGTGTTCAGTTTGCGGAACAGTAACAGTAGCACAGCAGACGGTTGCTGTAAAATCTCATAAAGATGATAACAGTGACTACAAATGCGACTACGGTTGCGGTTATGAATTTGAAAAGCTCGCACCTGAAACTCCCTCAACTAACTGCTCCTGCAACTGCCATAAGGGTGGCATTGTCGGTTTCTTCTTCAAGCTTATCAACTTCTTTGAGAAGATTTTCGGCATAAACAAAGTTTGCGCTTGCGGTGTAGCTCACTATTAATTAAATAACCTTATTTCCCACCGACCAACCTCGGTGGGATTTTCTTTGTCATTCTGATTTTGTTTGGGAACGACAAATTTCGTGTAGGGACCGGCGTCCTCGACGGTCCGCATCAACCAATTGCAATAAATTACACGGACCGTCGGGGACGCCGGTCCCTACGGTAATATTTATAGGCTGTTTGTTTAATCGATATAACATCACCTTTCAACAAATTAAACACAAAACCCGTGTTAAACTTGCCTTCTTATCTTATTTGTTAACGCACTTTTGTGAAAAGTGATGTAATTTGCAGGAAAATCTTCTAACAAACTAACCAAAATATGTAAAAAGTTTTCGATTTGCTTGTAACAAAATAACAAAAACCCTTGAAATTTGCTTTTGATAGTGTTATTATGTTAGATGATAAAATGTAATGATGGGGGCAGTAGGCCTTACCGTCAGATGAAGGAGAGTTGAAATGACAAAAAAGAAGGGTGACGACTTTGCTCTCTTCCTGTTTCATCAGGGTAATAATATGAGAGCATACGAATATATGGGTGTCCATAAGGTCAAGGGTGAAAAAGACCTTTTCTCTGTAAGAGTGTGGGCTCCTCACGCTGCAGCTGTCAGCATCATCGGTGATTTCAACAATTGGGATGAAAACGCAGACAGACTCAGCAAAATCAACGATGCAGGTATGTGGGAAGCATACATAAGCGGTGTTAAGCTTTACGATAACTATAAGTTCCTTGTTACCTCTCAGAAGGGCAAGAAAACCGCAAAGTGCGACCCCTATGCCTTCCACGCAGAAACAAGACCCGACACAGCTTCAAAATACTTTGAGCTTGACGGCTACAAATGGGGCGACGGTAAGTGGATTGAAAACAAAAAATCAGTTAACGTTTACGAGTCACCTATGAATATCTATGAGGTGCACGCAGGCTCATGGAAGCTTCACGACGACGGAAATCCTTATTCATACAGAGACCTTGCCGATGAGCTTGTGCCTTATGTAAAGGATATGGGTTATACTCACCTTGAGCTTATGCCTATGAGTGAATATCCCTTTGACGGTTCATGGGGCTATCAGGTAACGGGCTACTTTGCAGCAACCTCAAGATACGGCACACCTCACGATTTTATGTACTTTGTTGATAAGTGCCACCAGAACGGAATTTCAGTAATTCTCGACTGGGTGCCTGCTCACTTCCCCAAGGATGAGCACGGTCTTGCAATGTTCGATGGTGAAGCCTGCTATGAATATGAAAATCCCAAGAAGGGTGAGCATCTCCAGTGGGGCACAAAGGTGTTTGACTTCGGCAGAAACGAGGTTATATCCTTCCTTACAAGCTCTGCAGTCTTATGGCTTGATAAGTATCATATCGACGGTCTTCGTGTTGACGCTGTTGCTTCAATGCTTTATCTTGACTACGGCAGAGAAGACGGTCAGTGGATGGCTAACAAGGATGGCGGAAATGAAAACCTTGAAGCGGTTGAATTCTTAAGAAAGCTCAACAGCGGAATTTTCCGTGACTTCCCCGGTGCACTTATGATTGCTGAAGAAAGCACAGCATGGCCCCTTGTTTCAAAGCCCACTGATATCGGCGGTCTTGGCTTTAACTTCAAGTGGAATATGGGCTGGATGAATGACGCACTAAGATATTTCTCAATGGACGGACTTTCAAGAAAGTTCAACCATAATCTTCTCACTTTCTCATTCTTCTATGCTTTCTCAGAAAACTTTATTCTTCCCATCTCACACGATGAGGTTGTACACGGCAAATGCTCACTTATCGGCAAAATGCCCGGTGAGTATGAGGATAAATTCAAGGGTATACGCTCATTCCTTGCTTATATGATGATTCATCCCGGTAAGAAGCTTACCTTTATGGGTCAGGAATTCGGTCAGTTTATCGAATGGAAGTATGACAGCGGTCTTGACTGGCTTCTTCTTTCATATGATAAGCACAGACAGCTGAAGGACTATGTAAAGGCTCTGAACCATCTTTATGCAAAAACTCCTGCTTTCTGGGAGATTGATTACAGCTGGGAAGGCTTCCAGTGGCTTGTAAGCGACGATAACAATAACAGCGTAATTGCTTTTGCAAGAAAGGATAAGAAGGACGAAACAGTTGTTGCAATCTGCAACTTCACACCGGTTATGCGTGAAAAGTATTGCTTCGGTGTACCGGCAGAGGGTAGCTACGAAGTAATTCTCAACACCGACGATGTTAATTTCGGCGGTGAAGGTAAGGGAACAAAAACAAAGAGTGCATCAAAGAAGATTCCTATGCACGGCTTTGAAAACAGTATTTCTGTTGATATTCCCGGCTTCTCATGTATTTATCTGAAGCTTAAGCCAAAAGCAAAAAGAACAGCTAAAAAAGCTGCAGCTAAACCTGTAGCTGAAGCAAAGCCTGAGGTTAAAGCTGAAGTAAAAGCTGAAGCAAAACCCGCAGCAAAGAAAGCTGCAAAACCTAAAACAAAGAAATAATTTTACAAAAAATAGAAACGGAGGAAATTATAATGGTTAAGAAAACAGAGTGTCTCGCAATGCTCCTTGCCGGTGGTCAGGGCAGCAGACTCGGCATACTCACAAAAAACATTGCAAAACCTGCAGTTCCCTACGGCGGTAAGTATCGTATTATCGACTTCCCTCTTTCAAACTGCATTAACTCAGGTATTGAAACTGTAGGCGTGCTTACACAGTATCAGCCTCTTGAACTGAACGATTACATCGGTAACGGTCAGCCCTGGGACCTTGACAGAAGCTACGGCGGTGTTCACGTTCTTTCACCCTATCAGCAGATCAAGGGTACAGAATGGTACAAGGGCACAGCTAACGCTATTTATCAGAACATTAACTTTATCGACAGATACAACCCTGAATATGTTGCAGTTCTTTCAGGTGACCACATCTATAAGATGGACTACAACAAGATGCTCCGTTACCACAAGGAAAAGGGCGCAGCTTGTACAATTGCTATGCTTGAAGTACCTTGGGAAGAAGCATCACGCTTCGGTCTTATGTTCGTAAACGACGACGGTTCAATCAGCGAATTTGAAGAAAAGCCCAAGAATCCCAAGAGCAACAAGGCTTCAATGGGTGTTTATATCTTCACATGGAGCAAGCTCCGTCAGTATCTTATTGACGACGAAGCTAATCCTGATTCAGGTAACGACTTCGGTCACGACGTAATTCCTGCAATGCACGAAAACGGCGAAAAGATGTTTGCTTATAAGTTTGACGGCTACTGGAAGGACGTTGGTACAATCGACAGCCTTTGGGAAGCAAACCTTGACCTTCTCAACCCCAAGGTAGACCTTGACCTTTCAGACGACAGCTGGAAGATTTATTCAAGAAATCCCGTTGCACCTCCTCACTTCATTTCAAAGAAGGCTACAGTTGAAAATTCAATGATCGGTGAAGGCTGTGTAATCGACGGTGAAGTTGACTACTCAATTCTCTTCTCAAATGTAACAGTTGAAGAGGGCGCAAAGGTAAGATATTCAATTATTATGCCCGGCACAACAATTAAGTCAGGCGCAGTTGTTGAATATTCAATCGTTGCTGAAAACGCAGTTATCGACGAAGGTGCTCACGTTGGTGAAAGTCCTGAAGCAAGCGAGAATCTTGACAATTGGGGCGTAACCGTAATCGGTGAAAAGGTTACAATCGGCAAGAAGGCAACAGTTAAAGCAAAAGAAATGATTGATACAGACATAAAGGAGGCTGAATAATATGTACGCATCAGATGTATTAGGTATTGTTTATTCAAATGTTTACGATGATTGTATAAGTGAACTTACAAGTGTACGTACTATGGGTTCAGTACCCTTCGCAGGAAGATACAGACTTATTGACTTTGTTCTTTCAGGTATGGTTAACAGCTCAATCACTCAGGTTGGTGTAAGCACAAAGGCTAACTATCAGTCACTTATGGATCACCTGGGCTCAGGTAAGCCCTGGGACCTTTCAAGAAAAAGAGAAGGTATGACTCTTCTTCCTCCCTTCAGCCTTAACGGTAACGGCGGTGTTTATAAGAGCAGAATTGAAGCTCTTAAGGGTATGATGAATTACATTTCAAAGTCAGGCAAGGACTATGTTCTTTTTGCTGATTGTAATGTAGTTTGCAACCTTGATTATACCGATTTTATCGACAGCCACATTTCTTCAGGCGCAGATATTTCAATCGCTTACAAGAGAGGCGTTGCTCCCAAGCTTATTGACACAATGAGCTTCAAGTTTGACGGTGACAGAATTACAGATGTTGCAGTTGACGCAAAGACAGAAGAGGCTTGCGATTACTCACTCAACATTATCATTATGAGCAGAGTGCTTCTTGAAAGACTTATCAACGGTGCAATCAGCACAGGCGCTGAAAGCTTTGAAAGAGATATTATCGCTAAGAATGCTTCAGACCTTTATCTCAGAGGCTACAAGATTGAAGAATATGCAAAGACAATCGACAGCATGCAGAGCTACTATGATATCAATATGCAGCTTCTTTCAGGCGAATTCAGAGATCTCTTCAAGGCTGACAGACCTGTTTATACAAAGGTTCGTGACGATATGCCTGCAATTTACGGTGTATGCTCAGATACAAGTGATTCACTTGTTGCAGATGGCTGCATCATCAAGGGTACAGTTGAAAACTGTGTTCTTGCAAGAGGTGTTTATGTTGCAGAGGGTGCAGTTGTAAAGAACTCAATTATTATGCAGGACTGCTACATCAGTGCAAACGCAAAAATCAACTGTGCAATTCTTGATAAGGATGTTGTTGTTAAGCCTGCACGCGAGCTCAGCGGTGCTGAAACATATCCTCTTTATATTGGTAAGGGTATCACAGTTTAAGATTGACCCTTAAAGAAAGGAAACTATCAAAGCTATGAAAGTATTATATGCATCAAGTGAAGCGCTTCCCTTTATGGCCAGTGGCGGACTCGGTGATGTTGCCGGTTCACTTCCTCAGGCGCTCAGAAAAAGACTTATAGGCTGCCGTGTGGTTATGCCTCTTTACGATACAATCAAGCAGGAGCTTAAGGATAAGATGACCTTCATCACAAACATTTCAGTTCCTGTTGCATGGAGAAGACAGTACTGCGGAATTTTCCAGGCTAAGCATGAGGGCGTAATTTACTACTTCATTGACAATCAGTACTACTTTAAGAGAGATACAATCTACGGTCACTATGATGACGCTGAAAGATTCACCTTCTTCTCACGCGCAATTCTTGAAATTCTTCCTGTTGTTGATTTCAAGCCTGACATCATTCATTGTAACGACTGGCAGACAGCTCTCACACCTGTTTTCTATACAACTCTTTACAGCAAGGATCCCTGGTATCAGGGCATCAAGACTGTATTCACAATTCACAACATTCAGTATCAGGGCACATACGGTAAGGAGCTTATCAGCGATGTTATCGGCATCAACCCCGAGGATACACAGATTGTTGAATACGACGGTGATGTAAACTTTATGAAGGGTGCTATCGAATGCGCTAACAAGGTTACAACAGTTTCACCTTCATACGCAAACGAAATTCTCGATCCCTGGTACAGCCACGGACTTGACACAATTCTCAAGCAGAGACAGTGGAAGCTTCAGGGTATCCTCAACGGTATTGACGTTGATAACTATAATCCCGAAACAGATGACTGCATTGAAAAGAAATTCGGCGTAGCAGATGTTAAGAAGGGCAAGAAGGCAAATAAGAAAGCACTTCAGGAAACAATGGGTCTTCCTCAGAGAGAGGATGTGCCTGTAATCGGTCTTGTAACAAGACTTGTTTCACATAAGGGTCTTGACCTTATCAAGGGTATTCTTGATGAGCTTCTTGCAACAACAGATGTACAGTTTGTTGTTCTCGGCTCAGGTGACTGGCAGTATGAAAACTTCTTCAAGGAAATGGCTGACAAATATCCCGAAAAGATCGGCGTAAGAATCGGTTTTGTTCCTTCTCTTTCAAGAAAGATTTATGCCGGTGCTGACCTCTTCCTTATGCCCTCAAAGAGTGAGCCCTGCGGTCTTTCACAGATGATTGCTCTTCGTTACGGCACAGTGCCCATCGTTCGTGAAACAGGCGGTCTTCGTGACTCAATCACAGACAGTGGTGACGGTGAAGGTAACGGCTTTACCTTCAAAACATACAATGCACACGATATGCTTGATGCAATCAGACGTTCACTTTCAGCTTACGGTGACAAGAAGCATTGGGATGCACTTGTTAAGAGAGCAATTGAATGCGACTACAGCTGGGGTAAGAGTGCAAACGAATATATTAAGATGTATAAGGATCTCCTTAAATAAAAAAGTGAAGTTATAAAAATGTGCCTTGCGGTTAAGCAAGGCACATTTTTTCTTTTGGTAAAACAGTAATTACAAATCAAACTGTTGATGATGTTATAGTAATATCAAGATGTACAGCGGCTGTTAAATCTGTTGAAAGAGGTGGTTGATATGTTGTTAAAAATAATTTAGACAACAGTATTTTTTATCTTTAATATGCACAACTATATTTCATTATTAAAAAGAGCAATTAAATATGTGATGTGCAATTTGTTCAGCTGTAATTGGCTGGGCACTTAAACATGCAGTAGTTGGTATATACAATTACTATTATGATAAGAACTATTACAACTAACTTAACAAAGGAGTCATTACTATGGAAACAACTAAGAAAAGTATATTAAAAAGAGTAACTTGTATTTTTATGGTTTGCTTGCTCTGCTTCACTTTGATGATACCGGCTTTTGCGGCTTCTAAGTCGGTTACGGTCAATTCGTCGACAAAGCTAAAAGTGGTTCAGATTGTAACAGGTAAAGGTCTTGCATATTCATTGAACTTAAAAACTACAACGGTAACAGTTAAAAATACCGGTAAGTATCCGGTTGCCGTGTACAAGAATATTGGTTCTGCCGGATATGCTTATGCAGGGACACTAAATGCCGGTCAAAGCAAGAGCTTTTCAGCACCTGGCAGTAATAAAAAATATAGCTTGAAATTCCAAAAAGCAGGAAGAGGTAATACTACGGTTTCTGTAAAAACAAGTGCCGGTTCGGTCTATTGATAAAATCAAATTAACTAATCGGAATATCGAGCACATTAATAAAAGGGGCTATAAAAACAGCCCCTTTTTGTTATTAAATCAAACCGATTATTTTCTCCATGCATTCCTCTGCGGTAAGTCCGTAGCAGTCAACGGTTATGTCTGCATACTTTTCATAAAGCGGTCTGCGTTTTTCATAAAGGTCGGCTATAGTTTCGCCTTTTTTCATAGCAACACCGCGAGTGTGTATATTTGAAAGACGCTTTTCAAGCTCGCTGACAGGCAGCTTAAGATAAACAACTGTGCCGCTTGCCTTCAGTTTTTCCATAGCTTCCTTGCCGTATACGGCACTGCCGCCTGTTGCGATAACGCAGTTTGAAAATTCACAGCCTGCAATTACATCGTTTTCAATTTTCAGAAAAGCCTCTGTGCCGCGTTTTTCAATTATTGCTGAAAGGCTCATACCGTATCTGCTCTGAATTATAAGGTCGGTATCAGTGAAAGCGAAAAGCAGAGCCTTTGCAAGAATAACACCGATTGTGCTTTTGCCAGCACCGGGCATACCTATAAGAGTTATATTTTTCATAATTATCACCTACACAATAATAACACAGATGTGGCTGAAAAGCAAAGGGGATATTAAGAAAGTTGTAAAAATTAAGAAAAATTAAGAAACTTTATAAAAAATTAATCAAACCCCTTGACAATGCCGGAATAAAGGAATATATTATAGGTGTACGAAATGTACGATTACTAATACGCGTTTCTCTAAATTATGTTCTAATTCTCTCTTCAAACGAAAAGCGGCTGCGTGAGCAGTCGTTTTTCGTTTTATGTATCAGTTGTTTTGAGTGGGATCAGGGCTTTATCTTTTTTACGGGCGTATTCTGTTGCTGTAGCAACACCGCCCCAGGTGCGTTCGGAATAATATAATACCGCATCGGAGTTATCTATCATCCATTGGTTGCGTTTAAGTATCGCAAATCTTTTAGGTGTTTTTTCGAGTCCTTCGGGATAAACGCTTTGTTCAATTGGTTCATCGTGAGGCTTAGGTAAATATGCTAAAACAATGTGATAGTTCATTTCGGGATAAGTCAGCTTCAGCTTTTTTAAAAGTGACTGAACATATAGGTCAAAGCTTCCTTCGTTACCAATCATAAAAAGAACGGAGTCGTTATCTTGAATGTAATGCTCAAGAGTTCCATATAAATAGGGAAGAGAATCTGCTCTGAAATCTCGGTGTCCGAATAAAGAATAAATCAACACATCACCACCTTGCATAAGAAGTTTAACCTGATTTAGGTTAAAAGTCAATACTCTGAAACAGATTATAATAAAATGGCTTCAGAGGTGATGTTATGTATCAGAGGATAAGAGATCTGAGAGAGGATGCTGATTTAAGTCAGACAGAGCTTTCAAAGATGCTTGGTATGTCACAGACAGGATATTCAAAATATGAAACAGGAGAAAATGATATACCTACATCAATTCTGATTAAGCTTTCAAAGATATATAATGTCAGCATTGACTATATGCTTGGTGTAAGCAATAATAAGGATATAAAGTAAGAATAAGAGCTTGTGTAATAAAAGGCTCTTATTTTTTTATTGTTTTAAGGTTACAGGTGTTCTTAAAGATTCTTTCAGAATAACATAGCCTCGCCTGAAAGGAGAGGTGGCAACCGAAGGTTGACGGAGAGGTCAAAACCAAATGATTTAATGAGTCTGCTTAAGCGGTCTGAGTATAAAGGCTCAGTAGTCAGCTGAAACGGATACAATCGGAGCTTTGCTCCCCACATTTCAACTTTTAACTTTTAACTTTCAACTTTAATTATACAATCGTAGCGAAGCGACCCACAACTCCACACTCCACTCTTCACACTCCACACTGAAAAAGCGGTTTTCGTCAGCAATTTTGCACGTTGAATTCTGCATTTTGCATTTTTAACACTTTTCCTGGTGTTCACGGTGCTTTAAAAGGGTAAAAAGGCAAAGTGTTGAAGCCCATATTTCGTGCCGAAAACCCTTATAAACACTACATTTAGAGCCATTTTGTGAACAAATTAAAAATCTCTGTTTTGTACAAGTTTTTTTGCTAAAAATTGTTGACTTTTACAGAAGAGTATGCTATTATATCCTAGCGTGTGAAATGGGTTTGGGTATAACTCTGTCCTCACACAACATAAACGATATGCGATGATGCGGGAGGTGGCTGTCCTCTGAGGCAGGAAATTTCCGCGGAGTATGTCCGATTTAAAACCGGGCGATCTATATCACTTACTCGACTGTTTCTTGCGTTAAGTGTCAGTCGGCTCTCGGGAGTAGTATGCTCCGAGGCTGTCAAGGACTTAAACAGTCAAGAGGGGTGAACTGTGCTTTTTTAAGCTGTGACCGGAAATATTGCGTTTCCGGTTTTTTTAAGAAACCGGTTGCAAACACCCGGAACGGTATTGGAAAAAGCGACGCCCTACTAATTCTTATTAGGAGGCAAACAAAATGGCAGTAAAGGAAAAGATCCGTATCAGACTTAAGGGTTATGACCACAACCTTGTTGACAAGGCAGCGGAAATGATCGTTGAGGCAGCTAAGCGTACAAATGCTACTGTTTCAGGTCCCATTCCTCTTCCCACAGAAAAGGAAGTTGTTACAATCCTTCGTGCTGTTCATAAGTATAAGGACAGCCGTGAACAGTTTGAACAGAGAACTCACAAGAGACTCATCGACATTATCAGACCTACACCCAAGACCGTAGAGGCTCTGACAAATCTCGAAATTCCGGCAAGCGTTGAAATCGAAATCAAGAGATAAAAACTGATTTCTATACCCGATTCAAACAGACGGAACACCAGGTCAAGTTGCCGCAGGGGCAACCAATAACCATCAGGAGGTAAAACAAAATGAAAAAAGGTCTTATCGGCAGAAAAGTCGGCATGACACAGATCTTCGACGAAATGGGTAACGTAATCCCCGTAACAGTCGTAGAACTCGGTCCTTGCACAGTAACACAGAAGAAGACAACCCAAAACGACGGCTACAACGCTGTACAGCTTGGCTTCGAAGACAAGAAGGTTACTAGAACAAACAAGCCCATGAAGGGTCACTTCGACAAAGCAAACGTTGCTCCCAAGAAGATTCTTAAGGAATTCAGACTTGAAGACGACAGCGCTATCAACGTTGGTGACATCCTCAAGGCAGACATCTTTGCAGCTGGCGAAAAGGTAGACGTAGTTGGCACAAGCAAGGGTAAAGGAACAGCAGGCGTTATTAAGAGATGGAACTTCTCAAGACTTAAGGAAACACACGGTACTGGCCCTGTTGCTAGACATGCAGGTTCACTCGGTGTTATCGACCCCGCTCGTATCTTCAAAGGCAAGAGAATGGCTGGTCACCTCGGTTGTGAAAGAGTTACAATCCAGAATCTCGATGTTGTTAAAGTTGACGCAGAAAACAACCTCATCGCTATCAAGGGCGCAATCCCCGGTCCTAAGAAGGGCATCGTAATGGTAGTGAACAGCGTTAAGAAAGCTTAAGAAAGGAGCCGGACAAAATGCCTAACGTATCAGTATTCGACGTAAACGGAAAGAAAGTTTCAGAACTTATGCTCGCTGACGGTATCTTCGGTATCGAACCCAATACATCAGCTATGCATCTTGTAGTTGTAAACTATCTTGCAAATCAGCGTCAGGGCACACAGTCAACCCTGACACGTGCAGAAGTTAGCGGCGGCGGCAAGAAGCCCTGGAGACAGAAGGGCACAGGTCGTGCAAGACAGGGCTCAACAAGAGCACCCCAGTGGTATCACGGTGGTATCTCACACGGTCCCAAGCCCCGTTCATACGGCTTCTCAATCAATAAGAAGGTTAGAAGACTTGCAATGAAGTCAGCTCTCTCTTCAAAGGTTGCTGCAAACGAGATGATCGTTCTCGATTCACTCTCACTTGAAGCAATCAAGACAAAGGAAATCGTTAAGGTTCTTTCAAACCTCGAAACAGGCAAGAAGACACTTATCGTTCTTCCCGAAAAGAATGACATCATCTACAGAAGTGCTAGAAACATCGCTGGTGTTAAGACAACACTCGTAAGCACTCTCAACGTATATGATATCCTTAACTGCAACAGCATCGTTGTTCTCAAGGACGCAGTTGCTAAAATCGAGGAGGTATATGCATAATGGCAAAGTTATCACATGACATCATCCTCAAGCCCATCATCACAGAAGAATCAATGATGGGTACAGCGTTCAAGAAGTACACCTTCAAGGTTGCTAAGGACGCTAACAAGGCAGAAATTGCTAAGGCAGTTGAAGAAGTATTCGGCGTAAAGGTTCAGAAGGTTAACACAATGAACTGCAAGGGCCACCTCAGAAGATACGGTCGTTTCGAAGGTTACACACCCTCATGGAAGAAGGCTATTGTAACTCTTACAGAAGACAGCGACACAATCGATTTCTTCGACGGTCTTCTTTAATAACCACTTTCTGAGTCATCGGCACACATCTCACTGACATATTTTTTGACGGTTCGCCCGATGCTTCTTGCTAATACACAAAGTATCAGCTGCGAAACCTCAGACAAACCGACAAGAAAATCTGTTCAGCGATATGCGCACCGCCAACTCACTCAGCGGTTATGAATGCTATATAGTATAGTATAAGAAAAAATAAAACAACAATTCAAATCCGACGGCAATGTATGGAGGTTATGACAATCCTCCGCTAAACCAGTTTAGGAGTGTGAACAAAATGTCAATTCGTGTATTAAAGCCTGTAACAAACGGCACACGTAATATGTCAGTTACAGACTATTCCGCTCTTTCAAAGTGCGGTCCCGAGAGAAGCCTTCTTGCTCCTCTCAACAAAAAGAGCGGTCGTAACAGCTACGGTCGCATCACCGTTCGTCACAGAGGCGGCGGAAACAGAAGAAAGTATCGTATTATCGACTTCAAGAGAGATAAGTTCGATGTAAAGGCAACAGTTGCCACACTTGAGTACGATCCCAACAGATCAGCTCACATCGCTCTTCTTCAGTACGAAGATGGCGAGAAGAGATACATCATCGCTCCCCAGGGCCTTAAGGTTGGCGATATCGTTGAAGCAGGTCCTTCAGCAGATATCAAGGTTGGTAACGCACTTGCACTTGTAGACATCCCCACCGGTACAGTTGTACACAACGTAGAGCTTTATCCCGGCAGAGGCGGTCAGCTTGCAAGAGCAGCTGGTAACTCAGCTCAGCTTATGGCTAAGGAAGGCGGCTACGCTCTTCTCAGACTTCCTTCAGGCGAACTTCGTAAGGTTCCCGAAGGTTGTATGGCAACAGTAGGCGTTGTAGGCAATGAAGATCACGAAAACGTGAAGATCGGTAAGGCTGGCCGTACCCGCCACATGGGTATCAGACCTACAGTTCGTGGTTCAGTAATGAACCCCTGCGACCATCCTCACGGTGGTGGTGAAGGTAAATCACCCATCGGTCGTCCCGGCCCTGTTACACCTTGGGGCAAGCCTGCTCTCGGCTACAAGACTCGTGCTAAGAAGAATCGTTCAGACAAGCTTATTGTTAAGCGTCGTAACGACAAATAAGGTCGATGAAAGGAGCTAAGAATAATGAGCAGAAGCACTAAAAAAGGATTCTACGTAGACGCTAAACTCTACGACAGAGTCGTTAAGATGAATGAAAAGGGCGAGAAAATCGTTCTTAAGACATGGAGCCGCAGCTCCACAATCTTCCCCGAATTCGTTGGCCACACATTCGCAGTACATGACGGACGTAAGCACGTTCCCGTTTATGTAACAGAAGACATGATCGGTCACAAGCTCGGCGAATTTGCTCCGACACGTACCTTCAGAGGTCATGCCGGTTCAAAAACCTCAAACAACGGTAAATAAGTCGAAAGGAGTGTATTAAAGTGGAAGCAACAGCAAAAGTTACTTTTGTGCGCATTGCGCCCCGTAAGGTAAAGATCGTTCTTGACCTTATCAGAAATCAGCCTGCAGAAAAAGCAGCAGCAATTCTCAAATACACGCCTAAGGCTGCGTGTGAGGTTGTAGGTAAGCTTTTAAAGTCAGCTATGGCTAATGCAGAAAACAAAGATATGGATATGTCAAAGCTCTATGTAGCTGAATGCTACGTTGGCCAGGGTCCCACTCTTAAGAGAATCAGACCCAGAGCACAGGGCAGAGCATTCCGCATCAACAAAAAGACATCTCACATTACCCTTGTACTCAAGGAAATGGAATAAGTAAGGAGGAGGTTAAATCATGGGCCAGAAAATTAATCCCACCGGTCTCAGAATCGGTGTAATCAAAGACTGGGAATCCCGTTGGTATGCTAAGAAGGCAGACTTCGGCGACACCCTTGTAGAAGACTACGAACTTCGTGAATATCTCCTCGAAACTCTTGCTCCCGCCGGAGTTCCCAAGGTAGAGATTGAAAGAACAGCTAAGCGTGTTCGTATCAACATTCACGTTGCAAAGCCCGGTATGGTTATCGGCCGTGGCGGTGCAGAAATCGAGAAGCTCAAGGCTACTCTTGAAAAGAAGATCGGCAAGGAAGTTTCTCTCAACATTATCGAAATCAAGAACCCCGATGTAAACGCTCAGCTCGTTGCAGAAAGCATTGCATCACAGCTCGAAAGAAGAATTTCTTTCCGTCGTGCTCTCAAGCAGGCTATCGGCCGTGCAATGAAGCTCGGTGCTAAGGGTATCAAGTGCCAGGTTTCAGGTCGTGTAGGCGGCGCTGAAATCGCAAGAAGCGAAACATACAAAGAGGGTACAATTCCTCTTCAGACAATCCGTGCTGACATTGACTACGGTTTCGCAGAAGCAAAAACAACTTACGGCCGTATCGGCGTAAAGGTATGGATCTACACAGGCGAAGTTCTTCAGGTTTCAAACAACAATGAGAAGCGTGAAAGACCCGCTCGTCGCAGACCCCGCAAGGAAAACAGAGAAGGAGGAGCTAAATAATGTTATTACCTAAGCGTGTTAAAAGACGTAAGGTTCAGCGTGGCCGTCTTAAGGGCGCAGCTCATAAGGGCAACAAAGTAACTTACGGTGATTTCGGTCTTGTAGCTCTCGAACCTTCATGGATCACTTCAAGACAGATCGAAGCAGCCCGTATCGCTATGACTCGTTACATCAAGCGTGGCGGTCAGGTATGGATCAAGATTTTCCCCGACAAGCCTATCACACAGAAGCCTGCTGAAACTCGAATGGGTTCAGGTAAAGGTTCACCCGAATATTGGGTAGCTGTTGTTAAGCCGGGCAGAGTTATGTTCGAAATTAAGGGCGTTGATGAAGAAGTTGCTCGTGAGGCTATGCGTCTTGCAGCTAACAAGCTTCCCGTCAAGTGCAAGTTCGTAACTAAAGCAGAACAGGAAAAGGAAGGTGTACAGTAATGAAAGCAAGTGAAATCAGAAAACTGTCCGCCGCAGAGATGGATGCTAAGCTCGCTGAACTTAAGAAGGAGCTTTTCAATCTTCGCTTCCAGCAGGCTGTTAATCAGCTTGACAACCCCATGAGAATCAGTGCTGTTAAGAAGGATATCGCAAGAATCAAGACAGTTCAGCGTGATATCGAACTTCACGGCTCAAATTCTTAAGAAGGAGGACTGAACAATGAGCGAAAGAAATCTCAGAAAGACTCAGGTAGGCATCGTATCAAGCGATAAGATGGACAAGACTGTAGTCGTTACAATCAAGGACAAGGTAAGACATCCTCTTTATAAGAAGATCGTTAACCGTACAGTAAAGGTTAAGGCACACGATGAAAACAACGAATGTGGCATCGGTGACCGTGTTCTCGTTATGGAAACTCGCCCTCTTTCAAAGGATAAGAGATGGCGCGTAGTAGAAATTATCGAAAAAGCCAAATAATTGGTGCAGCTAAAGGAGGCCAAACACAATGATCCAGCAGCAGACTTATCTCAAGGTTGCTGACAACACAGGTGCAAAAGAAATCATGTGCATTCGTGTTCTCGGCGGCACAGGTAGAAGATATGCTAACATCGGCGACGTCATTGTTGCTTCAGTTAAGAAAGCAGCACCTGGCGGAGTTGTTAAGAAGGGCGACGTTGTTAAGGCAGTAGTTGTACGTACTGCAACAGGCGTTCGCCGTGATGACGGCACATACATTCGTTTCGACGAAAATGCAGCCGTAATCATCAAAGAAGATAAAAACCCCAAGGGTACTCGTATCTTTGGACCGGTAGCAAGAGAGCTTCGTGATAAGGATTATATGAAGATTCTCTCACTCGCTCCCGAAGTACTTTAAGGAGGTGTCACGATGAGTAAAGTTCATGTTAAAACAGGCGACCAGGTCGTAGTTATCAACGGTAAAGATCGTGGTGCCAGAGGTAAAGTAATGGCAGTTAGCCCTGCAGAAGGCAAGGTTATCGTTGAAAAAGTTAACGTTGTTAAAAAGCACGTTAAGCCCCGCAAGATGGGTGAAGCAGGCGGCATCATCGAAGCTGAAGCAGCTCTTTATGCTTGCAAGGTTCAGCTCGTTTGCCCCAAGTGCGGCAGACCCACAAGAGTTGGTCACGTAATTGAAAACGGCAAGAAGATGCGCGTTTGCAAGAAGAGTGACTGCGGCGCTAAGTTTGAATAATAAGGGAGGAACATGACAATGGCAAGATTAAAAGAACTCTATGTCAATGAGGTTGCACCTCAGATGATGAAGAAGTTTGGCTACAAGAGCGTTATGCAAATCCCTAAGCTTGACAAGGTTGTTATCAACGTAGCTTGCGGCGAAGCAATCGCTAACTCAAAGGTTCTTGACGCTGTAGTTTCAGATCTCAGACAGATTACAGGTCAGCAGCCCGTTCTTTGCAAGGCAAAGAAGTCAGTAGCTAACTTTAAACTCCGTGAAGGCATGGTAATCGGTGCTAAGGTTACACTCAGAGGCGAAAAGATGTATGAATTTATCGACAGATTCTTCAATCTCGCTCTCCCCAGAGTTCGTGACTTCAGAGGTATCAATCCCAACGCTTTCGACGGCAGAGGTAACTACTCAGTTGGTATCAAGGAACAGCTTATTTTCCCTGAATTCGACTACGATAAGATCGACAAGGTTCGTGGTATGGACATCTGCTTCGTAACCACAGCCAACACAGACGAAGAAGCAAGAGAGCTCCTTTCACTTATGGGCGCTCCCTTCGAGAAATAATTGAGGAGGTAAGTTAAAATGGCTAAAACCGCTATGAAAGTTAAGCAGCAGAGAGCTGCTAAGTATTCAACAAGAGCATACAACAGATGTAAGATCTGCGGCAGACCCCACGCTTATCTCCGTAAATACGGAATTTGCCGTATCTGCTTCAGAGAGCTGGCTCACGCAGGACAGATTCCTGGCGTAAAGAAAGCAAGCTGGTAAGCAATTGCAAAATTTTAAGGAGGTAAAGGAATAATGCAAGTAACAGACGCAATAGCTGATATGCTCACGAGAATTCGTAACGCAAACGCAGCAAAACACGACTCAGTAAAGATTCCTGCATCCAACATGAAGAAGGCAATTGCTCAGATTCTTGTTGATGAAGGATACATCAAAGGCTTCACCGTTGAAGAAGACGGTAAGCAGGGTATCATGGAAGTACAGCTTAAGTATGGCCCCGGTAAGACTCAGGTTATCACCGGTCTCAGAAGAGTATCAAAGCCCGGCTTAAGAATTTACACAAACTGTGAAGATATGCCTAAGGTAATGAAGGGTCTCGGTATCGCAATCCTTTCAACACCCAAGGGTATCATGACTGACAAGGACGCACGCAAGGCAAATGTCGGCGGTGAAGTTCTTGCATTCATCTGGTAAGGAGGTGCTGGTATGTCAAGAATAGGTAGAGCTCCCATTACAATTCCCGCAGGAGTTGAAGTCAAAGTTGACGGCAGCACAGTTACAGTTAAGGGCCCCAAGGGCACACTTACCAAGACTATGCACAGCAACATGACAATCGCTATGGAAGGTAACGTAATCACAGTTACTCGTCCTAACGATCAGAAGGAAAACAGATCACTTCATGGTCTTACTCGTACACTTATCGCAAACATGATTGAAGGCGTAGCTAACGGCTACAAGAAAGAGCTTGAAATCAACGGTATCGGTTATCGTGCTGAAATGAAGGGTAAGGATCTCGTTATGAAGATCGGTTACTCACACGACGTTGTAATGCCTCAGCCCGAAGGTATCACTGTTGAAGTTCCCGCTCCCAATAAGATCATCGTAACAGGTGCTGATAAGGAAAAGGTTGGCCAGTTTGCAGCAGAAGTTCGTGAAAAGAGACTTCCCGAACCTTACAAGGGCAAGGGTATCAAGTATGTTGACGAATATATCCGCCGCAAAGAAGGTAAAGCCGGTAAGGGTAAATAAGATTGGTAAAGGAGTGACATTAAAATGGTTTCTAAGCAAGATAGCAATAAAGCAAGAAAGAAGAGACAAAAGAGAGTACGTGCTAAGATTAGCGGTACAGCAGCTTGTCCTCGTCTTAATGTTTACCGTTCACTCAGCCACATCTACGCTCAGTTAATCGACGACGTAAACGGTGTTACCCTTGCGTCAGCATCATCAGTTGAGAAAGATTTCACTGAGTACGGCGGTAACAAAGAAGCAGCTCACAAGGTGGGCGAAACATTAGCAAAACGCGCTGCTGAAAAAGGCATTGAAGAATGCGTATTCGACAGAAGCGGTTACATCTATCACGGTCGTGTACAGGAGCTTGCAGAAGGCGCTCGTGCCGGCGGCCTGAAGTTCTAAGCAAGGAGGAAATTAATTATGACAAAAATTGACGCATCAGCTTATGAACTTACCGAACGTGTTGTAGCTATCAACCGTGTATCAAAGACAGTTAAGGGTGGTAGAATTTTCAAGTTCTCAGCTCTCGTTGTTGTTGGTGACGGTAACGGCATTATCGGATTCGGTCTTGGTAAGTCAGGTGAAGTTCCTGACGCAATCCGTAAGGGTATTGAAGACGCTAAGAAGAATCTTATGAAGGTTTCACTTAAGGGTACAACAATTCCCCACGAAATTATCGGTAAGTTCGGCGCAGGCGTAGTTCTCCTTAAGCCCGCAGCTCCCGGTACCGGTGTTATCGCCGGCGGTCCGGTTCGTGCTGTTGTTGAAACAGTAGGCATTAAGGATATCCGTACAAAGGCTCTCCGTTCAAACAATCCTTGTAACGTTGTAAGAGCAACAATCGACGGTCTTTCAAAGCTTCGCAACATCGAAGAAGTTGCAGAAGTACGCGGAAAGAGCGCAAAAGAAATCTTAGGTTAAGGAGGGCGTACAAGATGGCAGATATTAAGGTAAAGCTCGTAAAAAGCCTTATCGGTTCAAAGAAGGCTCAGATTGCTACCGCCAACTCACTTGGTCTTAAGAAAATCGGGGATGTATCAGTTCAGCCGAACAATCCTCAGACTCAGGGTAAGGTAAAGAAGATTTCTCACCTTATCGAGACCACTGAAGCATAATAGAGGAGGTGCGAATATGAAATTGCACGAACTTTCACCCGCAGCTGGCTCAACTAAGGCTCGCAAGCGTATCGGTCGTGGTCCTGCATCAGGTCAGGGTAAAACAGCCGGTAAGGGTCATAAGGGCCAGAAGGCACGTGCCGGCAGAGGCATGCGTCCCGGCTTTGAAGGCGGTCAGATGCCCCTTCAGAGAAGACTTCCCAAGAGAGGCTTCAACAACATTTTCGGTACAGAAATGGCAATCGTAAATGTAGCAGCTCTTGATAAGGCTTACGAAGCTGGCGAAACAGTAACAATTGATTCACTCATCGAAAAGGGTCTTGTTAAAAAGGTTCTTGACGGTGTAAAAGTTCTCGGTCACGGTGAGCTTAGCAAGGCTCTCACAGTTCAGGCTAACGCTTTCAGCGAATCTGCAAAGCAGAAGATTGAAGCAGCAGGCGGAAAGACCGAGGTGATCTGAACATGATTAGTACTTTTATAAATGCTTGGAAGGTTGCAGATCTTCGTAAGAAGATGCTCTTCACTGCACTTATAGTATTGATTTTCAGAATCGGTGCTGCAATCCCGGTACCTTTCACAAACATCACCGGTGACGGTATTGTAGATCCCACCGGCGAAACATTTATGAACTATCTCGCAATGATGACAGGTGATGCTTTCACATACGGTACAATTTTTGCACTGTCAATCACACCTTACATCAACAGTTCAATTATCATTCAGCTTCTTTCAGTTGCTATTCCCTACCTTGAAAAGCTTTCAAAAGAAGGTGAAGAAGGCAGAAAGAAGATTGCAACAATCACACGTTACACAACAGTTGCTCTTGCACTTTTACAGTCAACAGCATACTTCATTTACCTCAGATCTCAGAATTACATCGTAACAGATGCAAACGGAGATCAGTTCACAGGTATCGCTGCTGTGCTTCAGGGCCTTGCAGTTATCCTCTGTCTTACAGCAGGTTCATGCTTCGTAATGTGGCTTGGCGAACAGGTTAACGAAAAGGGTATCGGTAACGGTATCTCAATCATCCTTTTCGCTGGTATTGTTTCAAGAATCCCCACAATCATCTACACACTCTGGGCACACCTTATGCAGGGCGGCGCTTACTATGCACTTGTTCCTATCGTAGCAATCATTCTTCTTGCAATGATCGGTTTCATCGTATGGATGGACAACGCAGAAAGAAGAATTCCCGTTCAGTATGCTAAGAGAGTTGTAGGCCGTAAGATGTACGGCGGACAGAGCACACATATTCCCATCAAGGTTAATATGTCAGGCGTTCTTCCTGTTATCTTCGCTTCATCAATTCTTTCTGTACCTCCCACGGTTCAGATGTTCATCAGCGAAGATAAGATCACAGGCACATTCTGGGAAAAGTTCTTCGGTGTGTTTACAACAAGCCACTGGTTCTACTCAGTAATGTATTTTGTACTTATACTCTTCTTTGCTTACTTCTATGCAAGCATTCAGTACAATCCTGTTGAAATGGCTAACAACATCAGAAAGAACAGCGGTATGGTTCCCGGTCTTCGTCCCGGCAAGCCCACAGCTGATTACATCAAGAAGATCCTTGGCAGAATCACTCTCCTCGGTGCTCTTCTCCTTTCAGTTGTAGCTCTCTTCCCCAACATCATTACTCTCTTCACAAACCTCATCGGCTCACCCATGATGCTTTCACTCGGCGGTACATCACTTATCATCGTAGTAGGTGTTGCACTTGAAACAGTTAAGCAGCTTGAAAGCCAGATGATGATGAGACACTACAAGGGCTTCCTTGATTGATAAATTTTAAGTAAAGGAGATAATAACCATGAAGTTAATTCTTTTAGGTGCTCCCGGTGCAGGTAAAGGCACACAGGCAGAATTCATCTGCGACCGCCTTTCAATTCCTGCAATTTCAACAGGCAACATTATCCGTGCAGCTCTCAAGGCTGAAACAGAAATGGGCCTCAAAGCAAAGGAATTTATCAACAACGGACAGCTCGTTCCCGATGACGTAGTTATCGGCATTATAAAGGAACGCCTCAGCGAGGATGACTGTAAAAACGGCTTCATCCTTGACGGCTTCCCCAGAACAATTCCTCAGGCAGAAGCTCTCGACGAAATGGGCATCGAAATTGATAAGGTTATCGATATCGAGGTTCCCGACGAAAAGATCGTTGTGAGAATGTCAGGAAGAAGAGTTTGCCCGGCTTGCGGCAACTCATACCACCTTGAATACAAGAAGCCTCAGAAAGAGAACACTTGTGATTCATGTGGTGAACAGCTTGTTCTCAGAGCTGACGACCATCCCGACACGGTTAAGGAAAGACTCAATGTTTACCATGAGCAGACCGAACCCCTTAAGGATTTCTACGCTAAGAAGAACAAACTTTACATTGTTGAAGGACAGGAAGAAGTGGCTGACACTTCAGCACTTGTTCTGAAGGCATTGGAGGAATAAGCATGATAGTGCTCAAAACCAGTCGTGAGCTGGCTCTCATGAGAGAAGCCTGCAGAATATCGGCAGGAGCACTTCAGGTGGCCGGAGAAGCGGTCAGACCGGGTATCTCTACCTGGGAAATTGACCAGATTGCATACAATTATATTAAGAGTCAGGGTGCTGAACCCAACTTCCTTAATCTGTACGGATTTCCGGCTACTGCGTGCATTTCCATAAATGATGAGGTCATTCACGGAATTCCAAGCAAAAAACGCATTCTTAAGTCAGGCGATATCGTTTCAATTGACTTAGGTGCAAAAATCGGCGGATACAACGGTGACAATGCTGCCACTTTTGCCTGCGGTGAAATATCCGAAGAAGCAAAGCGGCTGATGGATACAACCAGAGAGAGCCTTTATGAGGCAATTAAAATGGCTGTTCCCGGCGGCAAGCTCGGCGATGTAGCGTCAGCTGTTCAGACTTACTGCGAAAGCAGAGGCTATTCTGTAGTGCGTGAATACACAGGTCACGGAATAGGCAAGGAATTACATGAAGATCCCAGTGTGCCGAACTACGGCACAGCCGGCCGAGGCGTTCGCCTGTTACCGGGCATGACAATCGCTATTGAGCCGATGATAAACCAAGGCACTGCAAAAATCAAGGTTCTTCCCGATGGCTGGACTGTTAAAACTCAGGACAGCAAATTATCGGCACACTTTGAGCACACCGTTGCAATCACAAAGGACGGTCCCGTCATTCTGACAAGACCGTAAGGTGAAAGCTATGGAGCTTAAAAAAGGACAGATTGTTAAATCATTGAAAGGTCACGATAAAGGTAACCTTCTCATGGTTGCAGGCTTTGATGAAAAACGTGTTCTGCTTTGCGACGGAAAAGAGCGTAAGCTTAACAAGCCCAAAAGTAAAAACTTAAAGCATGTTGAGCCCACCTCATTTACTGTTGATACAGAAACAGCAGACACTGATCGAAAGCTA
>JBGVFK010000006.1:0-5983 GCA_045121075.1 Acutalibacteraceae bacterium
TTTCATAGCTGCGTTGATTTCATCAACTGTTACTTTTCCTTCTACAACTGCTGTTAAGATTGTTGTAGAACCTGTTGGTGTTGGGACACGCTGAGCAGCGCCGATTAATTTGCCGTTCAGTTCTGGGATTACCAGACCGATAGCTTTTGCAGCACCTGTGCTGTTTGGAACGATGTTAGCAGCAGCTGCACGAGCTCTTCTGAGGTCACCCTTTCTGTGAGGACCGTCAAGAACCATCTGGTCACCTGTGTAAGCGTGAACAGTTGTCATGATACCGCTCTGGATAGCAGCGTAATCGTTGAGAGCCTTAGCCATGGGAGCAAGGCAGTTTGTTGTGCATGATGCAGCTGAAATGATTGTATCTTCAGCAGTAAGAGTACCTTCGTTAACTGAGTAAACGATTGTGGGAAGGTCGTTACCAGCGGGAGCTGAAATAACAACTTTCTTAGCACCAGCGTCGATGTGAGCCTGAGCCTTTGCCTTTGAGCAGAAGAAACCTGTGCATTCAAGAACTACGTCAACACCGATTTCGCCCCAGGGAAGTTCTGCGGGGTTGGGATTAGCGTAGATGATGATTTCCTTACCGTCAACTGTGATTGAGTTTTCGCCTGCAACTACTTCGTGACCGTCGTATCTGCCCTGAGCAGTGTCATACTTGAGAAGGTGAGCGAGCATCTTGGGGCTTGTGAGGTCGTTGATAGCAACAACTTCGTAACCTTCTGCACCAAACATCTGTCTGAATGCAAGACGACCGATACGGCCAAAACCGTTAATAGCAACTTTTACTGACATAATTATTTACCTCCAAAAAAATACTTTTTTGTATTACCAAATTTGCCTTATATATATTACCCTAAATTGGATATTTTTTCAACATTTTTGAAAAGATTTTTTATTCTTTTCAAAATATTTGTTATTCTCACCAAAAACTGAGTAAACAAAAGCAAAAAGGGTGCAATAGTGACTAAAATATCCGCTTGTTTTTTGTGTAATATCAACTATTCTGCTCGTCAAGTGAGAGATAGAAGCTGCCGATGAATTCCTGAAGGAAGATTTCTACCTCAGGAAGATTCATTTCTTCAAGTGATTTTTCGGTGCTTTCAAGAGCCTTTCCGAATTCACCGTTGCCTGCCTTGGTCTCTTCAATACACTTTATAAGTGCTGAAAGCTTGTCCGCAGCCTTGACAATCTGCCAGAGATATTCATCCTCATCCTTCTTGAAGAATGCACCCTCATAAGTGCCTCTCATATCCTCGGGAAGCATTGAAAGAAGCTTTTTGCCTGCGTTATCCTCAACCACTGCGTATGCCTTTCGCATTTCCTCGCTGTGGTACTTTACGGGTGTTGGCATATCACCTGTTATTATCTCTGTCATATCGTGATAAAGACCGAGGAAGGCAGCTCTTTCAGCGTTCAGATTTTTACCGAGACGGCTGTTGCCGATTACACAAAGGGCGTGTGAAAGCACTGCAACATCGTTACTGTGCTCACTGATATTTTCTGTATGTGTGTTTCGCATAAGCGCCCAACGATTGATATATTTCATTCGTGAGTGCATTGCAAAAAAATGGTTTGACATAAGCTTAGATAATGTCGCCTTCCATGCCCATTACGCATGAAGCAGCATTTGATTCGTCTGTGTCAATGTGCATAGCAAGTGCATAAGCAGCGTTAACTCTTACGATTACATCACCGAAGATAAGGCTTCTGCCGTCTGTATCAACCTTAACTGAAACGATATCCTTATCCTGAAGGTTGTACTTTTCAGCATCTGCAGGAGTCATGTGAATGTGTCTCTTAGCTACGATTACACCATCGTTGAGTTCAACCTCACCCTTAGGACCAACAAGCTTGCAAGCACCGCTGCCTGCGAGATCGCCTGATTCACGGATGGGAGCCTTAACACCGATTGAACGAGCATCGCCTGCTGAAAGCTCAACCTGAGTTTCGGGACGTACGGGTCCGAGAATTGATACACCAGGGAATGAGCCCTTGGGTCCGATTACCTGAACTCTTTCTTCACAAGCGTACTGACCGGGCTGTGAAAGATCCTTTTTCTTTGTAAGCTCGTAGCCTTCACCGAAGAGAATGTCAAGCACTCTGCGGCTTACGTGGATATGTCTTGCTGATGTTTCGATTAAAACGGGTCTGTTCATTTTATAATCCTCCATAACAATATAATTAAATTAACTAAAATATTTTACACCAAAATCGTTTTAATTGCAACCTTGATTTTTATTTTTCATAACATATTTTTAAAAAAATCAAAAAGGGTACTTCTGAAAGTACCCTTTTAGTTATGAATTGAGTATTTTATCTACAAGAGGTCCTGCCATTTCGCTGAAGAAAGCACCGATAGCAGCAACAATCTTGCTGAGAATTTCACCGAAGAAACCGGGCATAATCTGTGACTCTGTAAGATTCTGCCATCTGAATGTAATTGATGCACCATCCTGATAGAAAGCATCAAGAGGTAAGTTTTCTGCTGTATCGCAAGCAACAAAGCCGATTTCTTCCATAGCCTTTGCTGTGCAGTCAGCCATTTCTTCAGTAACGAATGTAAGTGTTGCTTCAACTCTGAGCTCGTCTGCAGGTCTTAATTCTCTGAGCTTACCGGGAATAAAGCCTGTGCACCACCAGTATTCATCAACCTCACGCTTGAATTCAAGAACATAATCCTCGGGAGCATCGCCCTCATTCTGCTGACGATAGAAAGCCATATCCATAACGGGCCAATACTTCTTGTTTGCAGTCTCATATAAGTCAAATGTGCCCTTACCGAGGCCCTGAGCATCTCTGTGATAGAGACCGATTTCGCAACCGATAAAGCCACCGTAGTGACCCTTCCAGAGTTCCATCATAAAGTCCTGACCGTCATAAGTATAAAACGCTCTCATAAGGTCATATTCCATATCGCTGATAGGAGCCATGTAGTCATAAAATCTTGAGAAGCCTACAAACTTCTGCCAGCAGAACTTGTCGTCGTTATAGTAGAAGCCGCCGTATTCCTTAGAAAATCTGTATGTGATAACGGGAACCTTTGAGAGAAGTGTGTTTACAAACTTGCCTTCGCTTTCTACTCTTACGGGATATGTAGTTGAAACCTCTTCACCTGCTACAACTGCTGTTGCTGTGATTTCAGCTTCGCCCTCTTTAATACCGGTTACTACACCCTCAGCGTCTACCTTTGCAACGCTTTCGTCTGATGATGTCCATATGATTTCGGGCTGACTTCTGAGACCTTCAACCTCTGCAGTAAGCTGAGCACTGTCGGCAACAGCAACACCAAGGCTGTCAGAAGTAATTGTAAGCTCGTAATCGTCTGCTGCAACGGACACAATTCCGCTGAATGTCATAATGATAACTAAAAATACAGGAAAAACAATTTTACTAAAGATTCTTTTCATGAAAATATACCTCCCATTAAAAATCGCTTTGTATAATAGCATTTTATTTATGAAAAAGCAATATACAACAAAGCTTTTGCATAAATTTTAATAATTTGTTAAACGTTTTCTCCCCTATTATATGTATGATTATTATGTAAATATGAATTCAGAGGGTGATTTTATGTCTTTGGAGCTTGATTCACTTAAAAATGAATGCTTAGGCTGTACAAAATGTCCCCTGCACTCAGGCAGAAGAAATATGGTTTTCGGTATAGGTAATCCCGAAGCAAGGGTGATGTTTGTGGGCGAAGGACCTGGTGAGCAGGAGGATAAGGAAGGTGAGCCGTTTGTAGGTAAAAGCGGTCAACTTCTTGATAAATATCTTGAGATTGTTGACCTCAGCAGAAACGACAACATCTACATTGCAAACATTGTAAAATGCAGACCACCTCAGAATCGCGACCCCAAGCCCGAAGAGCAGGACGCGTGCATTGAGCATCTGCGCAGACAGGTAAAAATCATTCAACCGAAGATTATCGTCTGTCTCGGCAGAATTGCGGCACAGAGGCTTATCTCACCTGATTTCAGGGTAACAACTCAGCACGGTCAGTTTTTTGAAAAGGGTGGAATACTTTTTATGGGCACATTCCATCCGTCAGCACTTCTCAGAAACGAGGCAAACAAGCCTTTGGCACTGTCTGATTTTCAGGCGCTGAGAGAGAAGATAAAAGAACTCTCGTTATAACTTTACAACCGGCACTTTCTGTGCTAAAATACAATCAGTAAATTTTTAGAGGTGAAAATCATGAGCGTAACAAAAACACTTTTTGACACTATGCCTGACGGCAGAGAGGTTTATCTTTACACAATTGAAAACAACAACGGCATTTCAGCCGGCATCATCACAAGAGGTGCAACCCTTCAGTCATTCAATTGCCCCGACAAGGAAGGCAAAATGGGTGACATCATTATGGGCTTCGACAAGGTTGCCGACCACATCGCTTCAGGCACATACACAGGTAACATTATCGGTCAGTATGCAAACAGACTCTGCGGCGGTAAGTTCAGCGTAAACGGCACCGAATATCAGGTTACACAGAACGAAAAGGGCAAGACTTGTCTTCACGGTGGCGGAGAGTACAACAGTGCACTCTGGAAGGCTATTATCATTGACGACTGCGCAGTTGAATTCAGCTACGACAGCCCCGACGGTCAGGAAGGCTTTCCCGGCAATGTAAAGGTTACTGTTGTATATTCACTCAACGACCACAACGAGCTTGAAATAAACTATGAGGCTGTTTCTGACAAGGACACAATTCTCAACTTCACAAACCACGCATACTTCAATCTCGGCATTGAAAACGGCAATGTGCTTGACCACGAGCTTATGCTCAACTGCGATTATTTCACTCCCACAGATGCTGACAGCATTCCCACAGGTGAAATCAGAAGCGTTGAGGGTACTGCCTTCGATTTCAGAACACCTAAGAAAATCGGCAAGGACATTAAGGCAGACGACGAACAGCTTATTATGTGCCGTGGCTACGACCACAACTTCTGCGTAAACGGTGAAGCAGGAAAGCTCCGTACAATAGCAAAGGTTACAGACGAAAAGAGCGGAAGAAAGCTTGAGGTTATGAGCGACCTTCCCGGTGTTCAGCTTTACACAGGTAACTTCCTTGACGGAACAGAAACAGGCAAGGGCGGTATGGTTCTTCAGCAGCACTACGGCTTCTGCCTTGAAACTCAGTTCTATCCCGACACACCCAACCAGCCCAATTTCCCGCAGTGCACATTCAAAGCTGGTGAAAAGTTCAGAACAACAACTATTTTTAAGGTGTAAAGTTAATTGCATAAGAAAAACGGCAGTCGTCCGACTGCCGTTTTTTTGTAATGTAAAACCACGCGTTAGACGCGTGGTTCGGGAAAAATTATATAGTTGAACAAAAAATCCTCCTTATATTATAATGAAATTGCGGTCTGCCAACTGCAATTAATAATATAAAGGAGGTCATTCAAATGGGATTGAACGATATAAATAGTTTATCACATACTAAATGGAATTGCAAATATCATATAGTATTTGCACCGAAATATCGAAGAAAGGTATTTTATGGGCAGCATAAGGCTGCAATAGGAAAAATATTAAGACAGTTATGTGAATGGAAAGGTGTAAAGATAATAGAAGCAGAAGTATGTCCTGACCATATACATATGTTAGTGGAAATTCCACCTAAAATATCAGTATCAAGTTTCATGGGATATTTAAAAGGAAAAAGTAGTACAATGCTGTATGAACAATTCGGCGAACTAAAATACAAGTACCGAAATAGAGAATTTTGGTGTAAGGGATATTATGTTGATACAGTAGGAAAGAACGAAAGCCGAATTGCCGAATATATTGCCAACCAATTAAAGGAAGATCAACTCGGTGACCAGTTGATGATATCTGGAATGAGCCCTTTTAAGGGCAGCAGATAACAATCTTACGCAGTTGGCAGTCGTACTTACGCGTTAACGCGTCTTGCGAAGAACATAGGGCTATGCCCGCATGTGAAAAACCACGCGTTTGACGCGTGGTTGTTTATTGTTTT
>JBGVFK010000007.1:0-6507 GCA_045121075.1 Acutalibacteraceae bacterium
GTGTGTATGCAACGGTAGTTTTTTATTTTGTTGTGTAGGTCAGGCGGACCGTCGAGGACGCCGGCCCCTACAACTCATTTTCAGTTTTCGTCAGCTTGCCTCGCCTGAAAGGTAATTCCCCTATTAGGGGAAATGTCTGCATCGCAGACAAAAGGGTGCCCGTTTCTGGAAGCAAAAGTGGCACGAAGTGACGGAGAGGTGGGAAAGCGGACACGGCAAGCCGTGTCCCTACAGTAGTGTATTTTTTATTTGGTTGCGTTGGTCAGGCGGACGGCCAATGGCCGCCCCTACGATTTACCTTAAAGTTTCGTCAGTATACAATCGGAGCTCTGCTCCCCACATTTCAACTTTTAACTTTCAACTTTTAACTCTGATATATAGCATTTTGCATTTCCGTTGTATCTCACAAGCACAGCCTTGTTCTCCGTATAAAGAATCGCAACCGTTCTCTTTTCACCCTTTTCGGGTGGGTAGAGCTTCATAAAATGCTTTTTCATTCTGCCCAGCATTTCGTCTTTTACCTTAAGGCTTTCGGGAATCACATCGGAATTGTTGGTGGTGATTCTGTCGAGAATCATTCTGTCACGAAGCACAGCCTTGTCAATGCCGTCAAGGCACGAGAAAAACTCAAAAGCAAGGTTGGTATATTTATCAAGCGGTATACTGCCCTCTTCACCCTTATTAATAAGGAAATCACCCATTCTGATGAATAAACAGAAGGGCTCAATGCCCGTTTCCGAAAGCACATAGCTGAGTGTACGGCTGAATCTTCCGCTGTTATAAAGACGTTCAAGCTCGTTTTCGCATTTGTGTAAAGTCTTAAGCTCAGCTTCACTTATGAAGGGTGTTGAAGTCACCTCATAGGGTGGCTCTGATGAATATTCACAAGGGTAAAGCTCACTGTTTTCGCCCATAGGTGAGCCGTGAAGAATTTTAAGAAAGCCAAGCTGCAGCATATCTGCACCGAGTTCGTAAGCCTTGTTGAAGGAATTGCGGAAGCTATCCATATCCTCCTCAGGCAGACCGGCAATAAGGTCAATATGAATATGACAGTTGCCGAAGGAAAGAAGCCTCTTTACATTTTCCGTAACCTTAAGGAGATCAGTTTTACGGTTGATTTTTCTGAGGGTATTTTCGTTAAAGGACTGTATGCCAATTTCAAACTGCACGCTGCCCTTGGGAAGATCGGCAATAATAAGTAAAAGTTCCTCAGACATAATATCGGCAGCTATTTCAAAATGAAAGCACACATCATCGGGAATAGCTTTACCGTAGTTTTCTTTGATGAAAAGGAGAATTTCTCTTGCGTGAGCCTTGTTGCAGTTAAAGGTACGGTCAACGAATTTTACCGTTTTAGCTCCGTGATTGACGAGACTCAGCATATTCTCTTTTACCATACTGAGGTCGAAAAGTCGCACCTTGCCCTCTTTACCCGAAAGGCAGAAGGCACAATTAAAGGGACAGCCACGGCTGCTTTCAATGTAAGCGATTCTGTTTTTCAGTGAGGCAAAATACTCCTCACAGTAGGGTGACGGAATATCGCAGGCCGAAAGCACTTCACCCTCATTTATTATGATACTCTCCCCTTTTCGGTAAGAGATGCCCTTTATGTCTGTGTGGGTGTTATCAGCGAGGGCGTTTATAAGATAAGGCACACTAATTTCGCCCTCACCTGAGGAGATGAAGTCTACAAAGGGATTTTCAGAAAGCACCTCTTTCTGATTGAAGCTGACCTCAGGACCGCCTAAGAGAATTATGATGTCGGGGTTATCCTTTTTGATTTTTTCAGCGACGGACAGCACAGCTTTAATGTTCCATATATAAGATGAAAAAGCGATAAGGTGGGGCTTTTCGGCAAGAAGTCGGTCAATGATAGCATACTCTTTCTCGTTGATTGTACCCTCAACAACGGCCAGCTCTATCTCGTTACTACAGAGCTTTTTCGAGGACGCAAAAAGATACCACACCGAAAGTGAGGAGTGGATGTATTTTGAATTGATTGCCGCAAAAACCGCCTTGAAGCTTTTCATAATGTACCGCCTTTGATTTTAGTGAGTATATGATATAACAAAAGGTAAAAAAATTCAAGGTCAGGTTTCCCTGACCTTGTTTGTTACTGCATAAACACTGCGCCGTCTTCAAGGTTTTCCACACCGTTATACTCGGGCAGAGGCGACGAATTTTTCTCATCAAAGATAAGCTTGCCATTTGATTTTTTAAAAGTGAAAATGCTTTCGGTTTCTTCGTCTTTAAGCACTATAGCTTTCTCAGTTTCTTCGTAGTAACCATAATAAATTGCCGATGAAAGCGGATGGCTTGAAAATTCAAAAAACTTTGATGATAAAGTGAGGGTAAGCTTTGAATAAAGTCCGCACATTTCACAAGTGTATTCTCTTCCGCCCTGAAGGCTCATAATGAAATCCATATCCTCACCGCTGATTTCGGTATAATAGGGATACATATAAAGCACATTACTTTCATCACTGAAGAATACGGGATCATCCTCAAGCAGGAATTTGCCATCAAGCCAGAGCTCTTTTCTGCCGATATATTCAGCATTCAGCCAATCTGCATTATCCATAATAGCCTTAAGTCTCTGAATTTCTGTAGAAGTAAGATAATGGTTTTCAATAATCACACGGTCGGGATTAGTTTCAAGCACACGCTCTTTGTAAAATCTGATTTCATTTGCCCATACACCGTATCGCACTGTAGGACCTTCGGAAAGCATCAGGTCACCTTCAGATATATCAAGAACATAAATCTCGCCGAGAGCTGTTGAAAAATCCTTCTGTCTTGCCATATTGATTTTACCCTTATGAACCTTTTTGCCGTTCTTGTAAAGGGTAAAGCTTATTTCGGCTTCATCAGCTTCTTCAGAGCTGTCATTACCCGGTATAAACGGACACCATATAGGTGTATCACCATTTTCATAGGTCATTTCGGTGGCTTCTTCATTGCGCTCGAGGTTCTTTTCCTTAACCATTGTGCCCTCAGTGCAGGACAGCTCTGCTTTGTCATAATCAAGGCTGAAGGTTATGGGACAAGCGTAATACCATGTAGCGCTGAGCATAGGTGAATAAGTCCAGAAGGCAACATCAAAGTGATTCATTGCATTCACTCTGCATTCGTAGGTCAGCGTATCGGTAACTCTCTCAGGATCATCCTCTTCGCTGTCTGTAAGCTCCTTGAAGCGTTTTTCAAATGCTTCTGCATTATTTTTATTGAACTCTGTGCATTCTTTAAGTGCATAAGTTCCGTCTTCCCAAATTTCAAATTCAAGAATAGCTCTGCTTGCTTCACCGTATTCGGAAAGCTGACCGTTTTCATAGGTGTATCTGTATCTTGCAAAATAAACTGCATAGGTTTCATATACAATATGGGATAATGTGCCTTCATGCTCTTTCTTTGTTCCGCTCACTGTCTCCACGCCGGGAACATGAATGCTTACAGTTGTGAACGGCAGACCGTCACTAAGAGAGCCGTCAGGTGCAGGAAGCTGATTTATAAGGGCAACTCTGATTGCCGAATCACGCTCTGATACTTCGGAAGATCTTTCTGTAGTAACAATGTTAGCTTTATAATCTTCACCAAGATAACTTAGCCTTCTTATATTTTTTACAGTTATCTGACCAACCTCACCTATTTCTGCTTCACCATCTTCATTTATAACGGCATCAAGCCACAGTGTAGGTGCAAAGGCTTTAATCATATAATACTGGTCATTTTCTGTTTTCACAAGATAATGAAGAGTGCAGTTTTCTATTTGGCTTTCACTGTCCCAATTTCTCACAACATAGGCAGCGGTTATTTTTTCAAGATCAGGTGCTTCATACATAAATATAAAGCTTTTCAGTCTTTCGTTATCGAGGTCGCTTTTCTGCAGCTCACCGACATCCATGGTTATTCCGTTTTCAATAACATACAGGTAGGGTGTTTCTGTAAAGCCTACTCCGTACATATTTTCAGTAACATAGTCGGTTACTCTTTCGCTGTAAACGGTATCTTTTTCAAGGTAATAGCCCTCTTTGATTTCGTCTGCACTTACGGGATTTGTAAGAAGACAAACCGAAGCCACAACTGAGGCAATAAGTGCCACAACAATCACCCAGAAGGCAGGCTTTTTATAATTCATTACAGACTTGATTCTCTGCTTTACACCCACCTCACCAAAGGCAAGAGGACAAGCCGCAATCATTCTTCTGTGGGCACTGTTATTTAGAAGTGCAAGGGAGTATTCCTTTCTTTCCTCGTGCTGAAGATCTTTAACAGCCTTTTCGTCACAGGCAAGCTCAATATCTCTGCAAAGAAGCACATAAGAAAGCCACATAAGAGGATTAAACCAATACACTGAAAGAATCAGAAAAGCTATGGGCTTAATCAGGTGGTCTTTTCTTTTAAGGTGTGCTTTTTCGTGAGCTATAATATGATTTCTATTTTCTGCAGAAAGACCGAAGGGAAGATAAATTTTCGGTTTTATTATGCCGAGAATAAAGGGTGAATCTACGTTTTCACTTTCAAAAATATTGCCCTCGGATTTCACGGCAGTTCGCATTTTTCTTCTGAGCACTACATAGCAAACAACGGTATAGATAAGCATTACTGCAAGACCTATAAGCCACAGATATGAGCCGATTATTGCCACAACCTGTAAGGGATTCACGCTGTTTTCAAAGCTTGGTGCAAAGCTCTCAGTTATAATAGGATTTACCACAGTATTAAGAGCAGGTATTCCCGTACTTATTGAAGGGGTCTGAGAATAAATTATGTCGGGTGACACAACCTCAGATGAAGGAATAAGGCTGAAAATACTTTCAATTGAAAAAGGAAAAACAAGTCTTACACCAACAAGCAGCCACCACAAACAGTTAATCCACTTAGGTGCTTTTCTGAGAAGAAGTCTTAAAAGCACAACAAACAGCACAATCCACCCTGCACTGAGGCTCAGGTTGAATATCTTTATAAACAGAGTTGTTAAATCAAACATTTCCGTCACCTCACTTTTCAATTATTTTCATAATTTCCTCAATCTGCTTATCTGATAATTTCTGATGCTTGGTGAAGGCTGCAATAAACTGAGGAAGTGAACCACCGAAGCGCTTTTCCATAAGCTCATCAATTTCGGCAATCTGTGCCTCTTCTCTTGAAATAAGAGAGGTTACAACTGCGTTTTCATTTCTGAGCACTCCCCTTTCAGAAAGTCTTCTGATTACAGTATAGGTTGTGGCCTTACTCCAACCTAACTGCTCCTTAGCCAGCTTCACAAGCTCTGTACTGCCCACGGGCTCGTTTTCCCAGAGAATCATACAGAAACGGTATTCACTTTCAAAAATTTTAGGTGTATCCATATTCATCACTCCTTTTTGGTTTAATCTGTTAAACCTTACAATTGAAGTTTAACGCATTAAACCTCATTTGTCAATAGTTTTTAAAAAATTTTGTGAAAAATAATAATTGACCTTGAAAGAATAAAGAGTATAATTATAGATAGAGAAAATAAGGAGAGATTAATATGAATAAAAAGCTTTATATGCGAAGCCTTGCAGCTCAGGGCTGGTACAACTTTACTGAGGGTCTTGTTTATGCTCTTACGGTTAGACCCACACCTGAAGATCTTATTTATGAAAGAAAAATCCCCTACGGCAAGGACAATATGCAGTACATCAACACCTACTGCAAAAAGGGTACGGAGAATCAGAAGAAGCCCGTTTTTGTTTATATTCACGGTGGCGGCTGGCTTTCGGGTATAACCGAAATGCGTAACAGATATGTTGCTCTGTGGGCTGAAAAGGGCTATTTTACCGCTTGCGTAAGCTACGGCTATGCTCCACAGAAGACCTTTCCTGAGCCTATTCAGGACTGCTTTTCGGCAATTGATTTCATAGCAGACAAGGCTGAGGAATGGAACCTCGATTTAGACAACATCGTGCTCTCAGGTGAAAGTGCCGGTGGCTACTTTATTTCTCAGGTTGCGTCGGCTGCTTGCGATTTTTCAGAATATGCCGAAATGGGGCTTACCTTCAATAGTCGTGACAAAATTAAAATCAAGGCTCTTGTGGGGCTTTCAGGCGGTTACAACTTCAGCAGATTCCTTGACGAAGAAAAGGGTCAGTCAAGATTTCCCGACATAAAAATTATGTGTAAGAGCTTTTTCGGTATGGACCTTCCTGAGCTTAAGCAGTGGCTTAAAACTGATGACGCAAGACTTTCTTCACCGAAGGTAAGAGAAAACTTTCCGCCAATGTATATGGCCTGGGCAACGAGGGATAACCTTAAGTTTGACACCTTCGATATGGTGAACGATTTAAGAGAGTACAACATCCCCTACCGACTTTTCAAGGTTGACGACATCAGCGCTCAGCACGCCTGGACAACAATGCCCATTTTCAAAAAGAGCAGAGAGTGCTTTGAGGATGCGTACAGATTCTGTGAAAGATATATTGAGAGATAAAAAAACCTGCAGACCGGAAATGGTCTGCAGGTTTAATTTCAGTGTGGAGTGTGAAG
>JBGVFK010000008.1:0-3568 GCA_045121075.1 Acutalibacteraceae bacterium
CTCTGCTCGTGCATCACCCAACAAAAAATGATATTCTCGTATGCAGAACACTTCAGAAAATTATTGAGTACATAACAAATATTATTTGTCACCATTGCTTTTGTTTCATCGGTTACTTGGAACGGACTTGCATCCCAACACCAATCTCCGTCAAGAAATACACTATTCGGTAAATCCTGTTTGAGCTGTTGGCACACAGTTGTTTTTCCAACTCCCATAGTGCCACCAACCATATATAAAGTTTTCATCATTCACACCTACAAATTCTTATTTGTCAAGATAATTATACCATTCACACAAAACAAAAAGCAACAGTTTTTAGAAGTGTTATAAGTGGTCGGATGTCCCTTTTTGTGTACACCGTTTACGATATGGTATACTCCGTTTACGATTTGATTTTTTGAGAAATTTTGAAAACAAAAAAAGTGCCCTAAAAAGAGCACTAATTTTGCTTGGAAAATGAAGAAACCCCTATATTTCAAGGGATTTCTCGTGTATCAATACCGAGGTACTGAGGTGGTGGTCATGACAGGAGTCGAACTGATAAACTGGACTTTATTTTATCTTGAATATGTGGTATAATTTACATTATTTTTCAGGAGATGTAAAAAAATGGGTGACAATCGTTCAATGCAATATGCTGAAATGCTTTCTAAACTTATTAAGATTGAAACTATTTCATCGAGAGAGAGTCAGGATATTACAAAATTCTTAGAATTTCACAAAGTACTTCGTGAGACTTTTCCTAATGTTTTCAATACAGTTGAATGTGAAGAATTTGAGGGCAGTCTTTTGCTTAAATGGAAAGGAACAGACTCTTCTTTAAAACCAATTATGCTTATGAATCACCACGATGTTGTTGAGGCAAGTGGCGAGTGGACTCACCCTGCATTTTCAGGTGAAATTGAAGATGGCAGAGTATGGGGTAGAGGGACTCTTGACACAAAGGGTGGTCTTGCAATGATGCTTCAAGCTGCAGAAGAGTTGATTGAAGAGGGATTTACACCAAAGAGAGATACATTTTTTGTAAGTTCTTGTAATGAAGAAACAGATGGTGCAGGTTGCGATGCTATTTCCCGCATATTACAAGAACGCAACATAGAACTCCATTTTGTGCTTGATGAAGGTGGCATGATTAAATATGACCCAATCGGTGGAGCTAAAGGCACTTTTGCTATGATTGGTGTTGGTGAAAAGGCTTGTATTGACCTTAAATTTATCGCAAAGTCAAATGGTGGTCATGCATCAGCTCCAGGTAAAAATACTCCTATTGCACGACTTGCTCAGTTTATTTGTGAGGCAGAAAAGGCAGAATGCTTTGAGGTTAAAATGTCCGACACGGTTAAAGAAACTCTTTCTCGTTTTGCACCTACAATGAGTGGCGTTATGAAAGTAGCTTGTGGAAATGTAAATGTTTTTGAGCCTGTACTTAAAAAGGTTATGCCAATGATTTCACCATCAGGTGCAGCACTTCTTCGTACAACTCTTGCATTCACAATGAGCAAAGGCAGTGATGGCTCAAATGTTATTCCACAAGAGGCTTGGGTAATCGGCAATATGCGTGCTTCACATCATCAGGGCAAGAAAGCAAGTATAGATGCTATTACAGCGCTTGCAAAGAAATATGATATTGAAACAGTGATTACTGACGACGGAATAGAATCGGGAATTACTGATTACATGGGAGAGGCGTTCAATTTTATTGAAAAAGCAGTTAATACAGTTTTCCCTGATTACAAACCTGTTCCATATATTATGAATGCTGCAACAGATAGCAGATATTTCAATAGAGTTAGTGATAACTGTATTCGTTTTGTGCCATTTCTCATTAATGACCAACAACTTGACAGTATCCACGCTATAGATGAGAATGTTGATATTTCTACACTTGCTCCTGCAGTTGATTTTTATAGATATGTAATCAAAGAAGCATAATTTGTACAAAAGAAAAATTCCCTCACACGAGGGAATTTTTTTGATTTGTTATTATTTAACCTTAATTACTTCGCAAGGCTTGTCAACATAGAATTTATATTTAGTGTTATAATCCATACCTGCACACATGAGCATTGATTTTTCATTGCAGTTATATACTGAACTCCAAAGAGTAATAACCTGATGCTTAAGTGTCTTGTGCTTATAAAAAAGAGTAACTTCTGAAAGAAGCTTCATAGCCTCATCTTCTGTGAGTGTACCATTATTTGCGTTAAGAGTTGTTTCGATTTTTTCGTAACGGTCATAACCACGACCATCGTGATTATCACCACCAGGAGTAAGGAAGTAGTTTGTGAGCATAAGGTTTTCTTTACCCTCTTCCTGACTGATTACAACCATTTTGTTATCAACATATTCGATAATTGCACTGTTACCCTGAGCATCAGCAAGTTGATAGTGATAGTTAATACCTAATAAATCCTGCATATCGTACGATGCGAAAAGCTCAATACCTTCTTGTACAGTAGCACATTTGTCAAGAGCAGCACGTATTGCAACTGTTGTGATTATAGGCTTTTTGCCTGTATTCTGTTTTGTTGCCTTCGATTTGATTTCAAGCACAGCAATTGAAAATCCCTTTTCATTTATTCCGTCCATCGATGTGTAAGGGGAAGCTAAAGCACGAAGATGGTTTTTAGCCTTTGACATAGGGAAATATTTTGTTCCGTGGATAAAGAATGTTGTGTCAACAACGGACATACTCTTGTAGCCATTTTCAGGTGCAGTCCAGCACACAAGACAAGGTGCAGCCTTGTAGTCGAAGTTTCTACCTAAAATATAGTCACCGTCAGGTGTTTTTGCATTGTATGTAGAACAAGCAAAACCGTCTTTGTCAGGATTTGGCACAAGATTAGGAAATTTAACTTCTTTCTGTAAAAACTTAACAGCATCCATAATTCCTTTTGTACCTTGTTCTAAAATGCCATCAAGACCGTATGAACATTTATAGTTCATAATCCACACATTATCATCAATCTGTTTTAATGTATTGAGTGTTTCTTCCTGAGCTTTTTTGGCAAGTGATCTCTGATTAGCATTCATTTTATCATCTTCTTTTCGTGTGATAATGACAGTATAACACATGAAAAAACAATAATCAACAATTTGAATTGCAAAGCTTACACAATAGAGATAATAATATAAAAAAGAAAAGGTCACAATACAACTTGCAACCTTTTCGTATCAACACACCTATGGTGTTATGGTCGGAGTGAGGTGATTCGAACACCAGACTGCCAAACGGTAAACGAGTTTCAAGGAACATTTACGCCCAAACAAGAGAAGAATGTGAAACAATCCTCGCAGAGCTTATAAAAGAAATGAAAGCCGAAATTCAGGCGGAGAAAGAGCGATTGAAACAAGAGCAGAGCATGTAAAAATTTTTACTGCATAATACAAAGAAAGACGAGCAGATTGAAATCTGCTCGTTGGTGGTATATATCAAAAAAACAAATCTATAAGCAAATTCCAGTATGTATGCAAGGCAATTGGAACCAATATGTTTCTGCTTTTTATAAATGTCCAACTGAAAATTACGCTCAATATTAAAATACTCAAAAAACCAAAGCTTGTA
>JBGVFK010000009.1:0-58253 GCA_045121075.1 Acutalibacteraceae bacterium
CGCCGGCAACAGCGGTTCGAATCCGCTACGGGTCACCATTTCAAATGCTACGGCTTTGAATTTAAGGTTATGTGCTACTTGTGCATAACGAGTTGGTGTTTATGACATTGAGGGTCCACCCGTTCCCATTCCGAACACGGTAGTTAAGCTCAATCGTGCCGAAAATACTTGGTGGGTCACCGCCCGGGAAGATAGGACGACGCCAACACAAAAAGCCGGACTCCATAGTCCGGCTGATTTGCTAACATCAGCGTTTTGCTGATTATATATAGTTTAGCTCAGGCTAAACGTTTAAAATGCCCTAATAGCTCAGTCGGTAGAGCACGCGGCTGTTAACCGCGGTGTCACAGGTTCGAGTCCTGTTTGAGGCGCCAAAAAATACGGATACCCAAAAGGGTGTCCGTATTTTTTTTATGTTTCACATAGAAATCAAATATGTAGCTTTCTGGTTAACAGCCGCGTCGCGAGCTGTTAACTGCATCGTCACCGAAGCGCTCGCAGTGCGAGAAGAAGCGAGGTGAGGATGGCGCAGCGGTCAAAGTTCATAGGCGCTCCAAGCCGTCATGAACTTTGGGCACCGCAAGAGTAAGGTCACAAGTTCGAGTCCTGTTTTAGGCGCCAAAAAAATAAAGCATCTGCAGTAGCAGGTGCTTTATTTTTTATCCAATCCGAAGGATTGGCATGTAACCGCCATCAGGCGTATGTAATCAGCTTTAGCTGTATGGCATCAAAGAAACTTCATTCCCTTCGGATTGATTACATACCTTTCTGTGAAAGGATTACATCCACACCCACGGTGTGATTACATTCCGTCTTGCGACGGATTACATGCAAGGCTTTCGCCTTGATTTTTCATATCATAGATATATTCATGTAGAATAATTTCAAACAAATCTAACCTACACGGTTATTTACATTCCTCAGGCCTCTTGTTATACTGTAATCAGTAACAACAGGAGGTATTTTTATGAATACAAGAAAAATTGCAGAACAGATTTCTGTCTACAGAAAAAACAAAGGTCTTACACAGAGTGAACTCGGTGAGCGTGTAGGTGTTTCATTTCAGGCGGTAAGTAAATGGGAGAGAGGAGAAACACTTCCTGATATTACTGTGCTGCCTGACCTTGCAAAGGTGCTTGAAACAAGCATTGATAACATTCTGCTTGGTGGTGATAGGCAAGTAGAGTATAAAGGAAAAATCAGTGTTTCAGATATGAAAGAAGGTCTGCTATCTCTGAAGAAAACGGGTGAAAAGCTGGGTAAAGAAAACATAATCTATCGTGCAGCAGTTGAGGGTATAAATGGAAAGCTAAATACTGATATAGAGCAAGCCTTTTCAGAAGATTATGTTTTTGAAGCTTTTTTTAGCGAAGCAATTATACAGAATCTTATGCAGGGTATGTACATTGATGTCAGCGAAATTAAGAACAATTTTAAGCACGAGCATTTCAAAAATATTGTACTTGAGTATTGCAAAAGATATGGTATAATATAAAAAAGGAGTGATAGCAATGATAGACCTTATCCTATGGCTGCCGAAATTTCAACAAAAGCTTATCGAAACCTTTGGTAACCGCATATTTTTCCTTGGTTTGCAGGGAAGTTATGCTCGAGGCGAAGCTACAGAGACAAGTGATATTGATCTTGTTGTGATACTTGACGAGCTGAATGCTGACGATATAAGCAGATACAATACAATGCTTGACACAATGCCTCATAGAGAGCTTATCTGCGGTTTTCTTGCAGGCAAAGCAGAGCTTATGAAATGGGAGGTGTCGGACCTCTTTCAGTTTTATTATGATACAAAACCTATATATGGCACTCTTGATGAACTACTTAGCCTTATTGATGCTGAAGCCATTGACAGAGCGATCAAAATCGGAGCTTGCAATATTTACCACGGTACAGTACATAATATGCTCTACGAAAAGAGTGACGAAATTCTGAAAGGTCTTTATAAATCCGCATCTTTTGTGCTTCAGGCAATATGCTTCAGAGAAACAGGGAAGTATATAAGCAGTCAGAAAGAGTTGTTGCAGTTACTGTCGAATGAAAATAAGATTATCGCAGAGACTTTAATGCACTTTAAAAATGACGGAGAAGTGGATTTTCAGAATATGTCAGAGACACTGTTCAACTGGGCGAAGAAGTATATCGCTGCGGAGGGCTAAGTATATGAAAAAACTCTATGAGAAAAGCGAGCTCACATTCGCCATCGTCTGGATTGTACTTTACTGTGTTTTGCTGTCGCTTGGAGACAGTATTTCAATAAAAATCGGCATAGAAAAAGCTATAACCTTGCCCATCGCAGCAGCACTTTCCCTTATACTATTTATATATAAAAAACAAAACGGGATGATGAAGAAGTACGGCTTAATCAAACCAACGGTGCCTGCAAGAAAAATGCTACACTACCTGCCTCTGATAATTCTCTTAACGGCAAATCTCTGGTTCGGTGTGAAGCTCAACTTTTCAGTCGTTGAAACTGTGCTTTATATCCTTACAATGCTTCTTGTAGGCTTTCTTGAGGAAGTAATTTTCCGTGGGCTTCTTTTCAATGCATTGGCGAAGGACGGCGTAAAATCTGCGGTGATTATTTCAAGTATTACCTTTGGAATGGGTCACATTATCAACCTTTTTAATGGCTCGGGTGCTGAGCTTGTGCCCAATCTTCTTCAGGTGGTTTATGCAATTGCAACGGGATTTATGCTTGTTATGATTTATCTCAGATCACAAAGCCTTATCGTGTGTATTGTTTTTCACGGTGTATTCAATTCGCTCAGTGCGTTTTCTGATGAAGTTGCACTTACTTTAAGTGATCATATGCTTTCAGGAATAGCAATTGCATTAATCAGCACAGCTTATGCGGTATACTTGTACCGTTCAGAAAAAACTGAGGCAACAGAAATGCTTAAAAACTGATAATTAACAGCTGAAACACAGCAGAACTGCGGTTATCTGACCTGCAGTTCTGTTTTTCATTTACGTATACTATTATATATATGTAGATTTGTGCAGAACAAAGCCGCAATAAAGTGTAAAGTGCAGAATTTTACACACACTACATATAAAAATGTCGAAAACTGAAAGCACAACATATAGTTTTCAGAGTTTTCCACAAAGTTTTCCACACCGCTGAATAGTTTTCCACATTGCACAATAAGTTGTGGAAAAGGTTAAGAATTGTAAAGAAAATAACTTTACGGCAAAGGGTAAAGCCATTTGCAGAATCGGGTATGGGAGCAGGGCAGTTTGCAGTGGTATTTAATTATCCTGCACCGACGGTGTTCCGTCATTTTACACAAAACAAAATATTCTTTTTGCACAGAAGAGCCAAAAATTAAGATTTCATTAAAATCTTTTAAGCTTCGACTTGACTTTGTTGATTTCAAAATGATATACTGATACTAACTAAAAGTGTCTGTATGCCTTATTGCGCCCAAAAAGCAATAAACGGTCAGGTCAGGGACTGTGCCAAAGGGCAAAAAGACAGACGGCACGAATAAGTTTCGTTTCGATGGTTAATAAAGCCGTCCTAACGGCAGACCATCAAATTAAAAAACGAATCTGATTTTTATTAAGGAGGAAGATCTTAATGAAAAAACAATTTAAGAAAAGCTTATCACTGTTTTTAGCAGTGCTTATGATGCTCTCATGCTGGGTGTGGGTAGCTCCTCAGAAGGCTGAGGCAGGTGCACCTAACAATTATACAGTTACTGTTGAGTATTGGGTAAATAGTGGTACTGGCGATAAAAGACCTGCTGAAATGCGTTTAGAAGCATGGACGAGATCTGGTAATGGTACAAGTAGCAGTGCAACGCAAAGTTCTCAGTCTAAGTTTACAAGTCTTGTGGATGAGAACAACACCGGCACATTTTCAGCAACCTATGACGGTTGGCCATCAAGAATTTATGTCGAAGCTTTTGAGGAACACTGGCTTTCATGTACTTTTGACGTAGATATAAAGTCTATTAAGATTAATGACACGACAGTTTGGAAAGGCAATGTAGGACTTACAAGAGGTAGTGGTTCTGGTGGTATTGGCGCAAACTGGTACCCTAACACCCAGAATGATGCAAATGCAGATGGTAAGAGTGGCTCGGTTAGTGGTGGTGGTGATCACAGTGGCTTTGAGTGGAATTGGCCTAGACCAAAGCTTGATGCAGCGTCAGCAACCGTTTCACCCACTGACCTTTATATGACAAAATTAGGCACAGCAACTGAGCAGAAAACAACAGTTGCTGTCAGTGGATTAAAGGATCAGTATGGCGTTAACTGGACAGGTCCAAAAGATATTACATTCACACTTCGAGCTGATGAGGGTATAACTATCGGTTCTCATGCATCAATTACTGATAACGGTGATAATGCAACAGTTGCTGTAAAGCCTTCTATCCAAACGCTTTTCTATGGTAAAGACAATGCGAAGTTATATATTGACTGGAATGTTAATTCTGATGCGAAGAAAGGCATAACAAATGTTGTTTTAAGTTTCCCGACTTATGACATCACATTTGATGCAAACGGCGGTAAAATCGGTGTGTCTGAGAGTGATGCTAAAGATACTGTTGTTACAAGTGGTATCAAGTATGGTGGCATTATCGGTAAATCACCTGCTTACAGAGCAAAAGCCGGCTTTGATTTCAAGGGCTTCTATTCAGTACAGAATAGCGACGCTACAGGTCTTACCCCTTCATTCAGCGGTACACTCTATAAAGACAGCGAAACAACTGTTGATGCAGTCGGTGACTGTACATGGTATGCTGCATGGCAGGCTAAGCCTATCACTGCGACATTCATGACAGCTGACAACCAGCTTATCGGTAAAGTTGAAGGTCGTTACAACAACTACCTCACTGCAACCAATATGTATAACGGTCTTAAAGCTCTTAACGCAAAGGTTAAGGAAGCTTATAGCGGCACAAATATTCAGTTCGATTCAAGCAACGCTCCTATCTATAAGGATGGCGACACAACCTACACATTCGCAGGTTGGAAAATTATCGAAGCTTACGAAGAAGGCGTTATGGATGGCGACGAAGATACAGTACTTAAGGGCGACGTAACCTTCCAGGCTGTTTATACAAAGGCTGACGCTAAGAAATACACTGTTTCATTTGAAGACGGTGCTGGTAATGTTACTGCATCAAAGAGCGACTATAATTATAGAGACGCTGTAACAGGCGTTCCCTCAAGCGCTTCAAAGGATGAAGACGAGAAGTACAAATACGAATTCATCGGTTGGGCTAAGAAGCTCGCTAACGTAAACTACTTTGCTGTTGATGCAAATGATTGTGATGAAGATGGCGTTAAGCTTTCATACACATCAAAGGATGCTGCTGAATTTATCGTTAAGGGTGACGCTACTTATGTTCCCGTATTCAGAACAACAGCTCGTGAATACAGCGTAACATTCAGCTACAAGATTGACGGCGGTACAGACGAAACTCTCACAGTTGATGGTTACCATTGGGGTGACACAATTACAGTTCCCGAATCAATCAAGGATAACTACACAGCCGATGGTTCCAGATATACTATCGAAAGCTGGAGCGGTTCTACAGTAGTTAATGATGCAGATGTAACTCTTACAGCTGTATACGATGCTGGTATTCCTGCTATATACACAATCAACTTCTATGATAAGGACGGAAAACTTATTAACGAAGTAAACAGCTATACCCATAATAGTGATGTAGAAGCTCCCACAGTTGGTGACGGTGAAGGTTTTGACATTCCTTACACAATCGACACAGACACTGCTCTCTATACTTTTGCTGGTTGGTCACCTGCAGTTAATACAACAGCAACAGCCGATGCTGATTACCATGCTCAGTATACTGAAAAGAAGTACGCTAATGTAAGCTTCTATAACTATGACGGTAGCCTTATCTATTCACTTAACGGTAAGGAAAACGGTCTCTTTGTAGGCGAAGCAATTCCTGAGTATTCAAACATTGATGAAGAAACAGGCAAAAACGTTTTTCCCACAAAGGAAGAGGATGCTGTAGGTACATACACATTCACAGGTTGGGCTGACGGCAACGGTAACGAAGTTGTTCCCGGCACAGATACATTCAGCGGTCACATCAGCCTCTACGCTCAGTTTGAAACAAATTATAAGAACTACACAGTTAAGTTCCTTAACGACGACGGTTCAGTAATTTCAGAAAAGACATATCACTATGCAACTGAAATTGAAATTCCTGCTGATCCCGAAAAGGACGCTGACGATGAATTCGAATACAGCTTCAGAGCTTGGTCTCCCGACGTTTCAAAGGTTTGTTACGGTGATGCAACTTACACAGCAACCTACAGAAGAAGCTATAAGTACTATACAGTAACATGGCTCAATGATGCTAAGGCAGTTATTTCATCAAGTAACTATAAGTATAACGCTAAGATTCAGCAGGCTACTATTAAGGATCCCGTTAATTATAACGATCCGGAAACAGGCTTCAAGTGGGTATTCTCTCACTGGGTACAGTGTAATGAAATCGGTAACGACATTATTGATAAGGATGGCAATCAGATCATCTTCCAGCGTGGTATGAAGATGCCCGCAGAAGCTCTCTACTTCTATCCCGTATTTGTACAGGAAGAAAACGTTCTTAAAGTAACTTTCTGTGATGAAAACGGCACACCCATCGAGGGTGCTGTAAAAGAATTCAAATACGGTGCAGATTTCGACGGTTCAGCTTTTGAATCAAAAGTATATAAAAAGCATAATGAGACCAAACACTTTGCAATTACCGGCTGGGTAAATGTTGATACAGGTGCAGAGGTTAAGACTGTAGTAGATAACATCTCAGTTAAGCCCGTGTATACTGCAGAAGATCATACAATGGATATCGAGTCCATTATTAGTTATCCCACATGTACAGAAGTTGGTTACGCTAATATGAAGTGTACAAACGAGGCTTGTGAATATCGTGAGGATAAGGTTGCTCTTGATATTATCGAAGATACAGCTGCTCCCACTGGTAAGATTTATGTAGGTTCAGCTTCATGGAATAATGGCGATGCTATTGATTATAGCGAGATTACATACGTTGGTCCCGAAACCAAGCTTATCGTTAACGGTAATGACCTCGGTAGCCGTTCAAAGCAGAATCCCGAAGCTGAGCTTTCAAGAGGCGTAGGTAAAATTGCTTACTATGTTTCAGAAGTAGTTATTACTGATACAGCAACAATTCTTGATTCAGACTGGACAACAGTTTACGATTACGAAGCAGTAGCTAACGACGTTCTCAACGACGTTCTTCTTTCAAAGGGTTACAGCATGAATGATTATATCAACATGAATACACCCGGCAATGCTACAAAGCTTGAAATCGAAAACGAAGTTAAGGCTATTCTTGCAACTTATAAGGCTAACGCAACAGGCGTTGTTTCAAACCTTGGGCTTGAAGATGGTAATGATTACATTATCTATATCAAGATTTCAGACCGTGAAGTTAGCGGTTTAAGCAACAGCTGCGTATTCAGCTCAGGTACAATTCGCTACGGTACAAAGGCTGCTGAAATCACTGTAACAGGTGAAGGTAGCGGTACAAAGTTCTGCAGTGAAGCAAGCGTAAGAATTTCTGACGATGCAGACGGTCTCCAGATTTACCTTGACGGTAAAGAAGTTGAAGCTTTTACAAATCCCGGTACAACTTCAGCTAACGGCACATTTGTTGCATCATTCAAGGCAACAGAAAAGGGTCTTCACACAGTAACAGTTATCGACAAGAATGGTAACAAGTCAATTAAGACCTTTGAAATTAAGGGTAATCACAGCTACAAAACTTATCTGATTGCTCCCACATGCTTAAACGGTGGTTCAAGCTACAGCATGTGTACTCTTTGCGGTGATAAGATAAACGTTGTAGAATTTGCAGCTAAGGGTCACATGTTCGGTGCTAACGAAAATTATTGGACAGATAAGGCTGCTACATGTACTGAAGACGGTTCAAGAACATACATTTGCGAAAACAACTGTGGTGAAAAACTTGTTCTTACTCCCACTTCTATAGCAGAAGATCTTGCTAAGGCAAACATAACTGCTGATGACATTAAGCATCTCAAGGCTACAGGTGTACACACCTATGCTAAGGCTCTCGATAAGGACGGTAAAGAAACAACAGAAGATGCATGGGTAATCGATAAGGCTGCTACATGTATTGAAGTTGGTGAAAAGCACAAGGATTGTACAGTCTGCGGTAAGAACGGCAGAGTTACAGAAGTAATTGCTGAAGATACAGTTAACGGTCACAAGTTCTACCGTGCAGCAATTACAACAGCACCCACATGTACAACAAAGGGTGAAAAGACTAAGACATGTAGATACTGCGGTGAAGTAGTATTTGTTGAATTTGTTGATGCACTTGGTCATAAAGCAGGCGAATACGAAGAAATCAAAGCAGCAACATGTGAAGAAGCTGGTTCAAAGATTCTCAAGTGTAGCGTATGCAATATTGAAATCGGTGAACCTATCAAGGATGCTGATGGTAATATCACAGGCTTCGACGGCAAGGCTGTTGAAATCGCAAAACTCGGTCACGCTTGGAAACTTGATGGTGAAATTTATCAGGATGCAGAAGACGGTAAGTGGTACCAGAATTACAAGTGTTCAAGATGTGGCAAGATTGAAGCAAGAGAAGTTTCAGCACCTCCTGCTGAAGTAACAATTATGTTTGACTTCAATGGTGGTTATTATACAGTTCCTTCTGTAGGCAATCCCAACGAGTTTGGTTATGTTCCTGAAATGATCAAGGGTACACAGACTATTACTAAGCATGTTGGTGAATCAATCAGTGCTGAAGAAGTTGGGGATGCATTTATGCTTGAAAATGCAACAAAGACATACACCTTCTCACACTGGGTAGATGCTGAAGGCAAGGAAGTTAAATTCCCCATCGAAGTTAAGGGTGACGCAACATACTCAGCAGTATTCACATCAAAGTATAAGAACTATACTCTCACTTACTGGACAGAAGGCGGTGCAGCTGTATACAAGAAGACAGGTTACCTCCACTACGGTGACGATGTAACACTCGTTGACGGTCCCGCTAAGGCTCAGGACGTTGAATTCAAGTATGACTTTGCTGGTTGGGCAGTTTACGTTGACGTTGTTGACGAAGAAACAGGCGAAACAGTTAAGAAGCTTCAGCTCGTTGATGATGAAATCACAATCGAAGGCAATATTAGCCTTTACGCTACTTACACAAAAACAACTAGAAAATATGCTGTAACATATGCTATTTCATCAAGCGAAATTCTTGAAACATTCTTAGTAGATGCTAAGACAACAGCTCGTGCTTGTCCTATCACGCCCTCTAAGAAGTACGATTCAAAATATCACTACACATTCAAGGAATGGAACAGAGCAAAACAGCTTCTTTCAGTTGAAAGCAACATCTACACAACACCTAACTTTGACTCAGTTGCACATAGTTACACAGTAACAATTAAGCAGGAACGCACATGTACTTCAAACGCTCTTCTTCTTTACACATGTGAATGTGGTCACAGCTATGAAGCAGAAGGAACAGGCGAAGAACACAAGGCTCTCGGCCACGCTTGGGGCGATGCTGTGTTCAACAAAGAAACAGGTAAGTTTGAGAAGACTTGTAGCCTTTGCAATGCAACAGATAGCGAAAACGTTGAGTTTAAGATCAGCTACTATAAGGAAGATTCAAATTCACCTTATACATTCAGCTATAATGTTGTATGGAACACACTTCTTTCAACACTTCTTCCCGCTGATCCCGTAAAGGCTCCCGATTCAATGTACACATACACATTCAAGGGTTGGGCTTACAAGGGTGAAAGTGAAGTAATCGCTGATACAAGCGCTGTTAAAGTACAGAGCGACTTGGAACTCGTTGCAATCTTCACTCCGACAATCAGAACTTATAAAGTTACATTTGCTTATGATGCATACAATGTAATTAAGGTATACAAGGATGTTCAGGCAGGCTCAAGCGTAACATACAGTGGCACAACTCCCACCAAGAAACATGATGATAGCTACCACTACGCATTCAGCGGTTGGTCAGGCAGCACATCAAATATCCTCGGTGATGTTTATGTAACAGCTCAGTTCAGCAAAGAAGCTCACACAACTACATCAACAATTACATCTGCAACATGTGAAAAGGGCGAAGGCACAGTTTACACATGTACAAAGTGTGCTTATAAGAGCGATGTAGTTGCAACATCTCAGCCTCTTGGTCACAATTATGTTGAATTAATTGAAACAAAGGTTCTTCCCACAGAAGACAAAGATGGTTCAGTTACAATGGAATGTACAAGATGTAAGAAGACCTATGTTAAGGTTCTTCCTTATGAAGGTGGAAGCTCAACTGAAAAGCCTGATATGGTAACAATCAAGATTACTGTAAAGGATCAGAATGGCAACGGTGTATCCGGTGCAACAGTTGCTCTTTATCAGGATTCAAAATGGGTAGCTCAGGATATCACAAACTCAAGCGGTGTAGTTGCATTTGTTGTAGCTCCCGGTAAGTATACTGTAGTAATTACAGGCGTTAAGTACGCAGGCGATCAGCAGACTGAAATTACTGTTAACGACGACGGTAGCATCAGTGGCAGCATTCCCAGATTAAACATCAGCAATTGCGGATGTGCTTGTCACCGTGATAATCTCTGGGGTAAGATCTTCAGATTCTTCCACACAATCATCAAGAAACTCACAGGTGAATTCAAGTGCTGTAAGGATCCCTCAAACCTCTATTAATCAGAATAACTGATTTTGACCTCTCTCCTTCGGGAGAGGGGTCTTATTTTTGTGCAAATTGATCATATATTGCTGACTTGTTAACAAAATGGCCTTGAGCCCTATAAATTGTGGTGAAAATATGGCGATATACCATATAATGGGAGATGCGGAAAAACGTAGAAAAGCAGGGCATTTTACCCTGTTTTTTTTCAATAGTTAAACTTCACAAAAAGGTATGCAACTCTATGTGCAATATGCAGAAATACATAATTTATTAAAAATTATATTGAAAAAGTTGACTTAAAATGATATACTACCTATAGTTATAGGTGTCTCTATGGGCTTTTTGCACCCTTTTTTAGGGTAAATTAAGGTTTTTATAAGGGAAACCTATTAATCACATATAAATTCTTTCATATAAGGAGGAAAATTTTATGAAAGTTGGAAAAAAAGCGTTAAGTTGCTTGCTGGCTATTATTATGATAGTATCCAGCTGTTCTGTATGCTTCAGCGTACTCGGTGCTACCGACACTACCGCTGATATTTACAGTGCAATTGTAATGCACCATGACAGCCTTATGGATGCCATTGACAAGGCTACAGCTGCCAAGAACCCTGACACATCAGGTGTTCCTGTCAAGAACGGCTCCGTATGGGAGGTTAAGCGTGACACTTTGAACGGAGGTTGGCTTGCAGTCTCAAGAGCTATTGCGTCTTATGCAAAGGGCACAGTTGCCAAGAATAAGACTTACGTAGATCTTGTTGAAGACATCAAGAAAGATGCTTCAGGTTTTGCAAGCACGAACGGTCATCCTGTTAAAGACTACAATGCTATTCTTGATTACTACAAGTTTGGCTCACAGGCAACAGGCACCTTCGCAACACAGGAAACTGTAACCCTTAATATCGGTACAGGGTTCGATCTTCTTGCATTCAAAAATGTTGCAGCAATTGAAGATAAGACATATTCAACAGCAGTGCTCAAGTTCACTCCCAAGGGTGAGCTCGCTACCGGCTACACACTTTCAAGTGCAAGCGATATCAGCTTCACAGTTACAAACTTCATTGAAGAAGGTGTAGACGTTGCTGCTATCAAGACAGTTCTTGAACAGTGCGTTGCTGCCGATGCATTTGTAGCATGGTTCCAGAAGGAAACTCTTTCTTCAGATGAACTTAATGCTATGTCAAACGTATGGGCACTCTTCAACACAACATTTGCAATCACAGGTCTCGGCTACACAGAAGCTCAGGTTTGGGATCATTATGTTGCGCCCGTAACAGGCAAGTACTATGCTCAGACAGCAGTATGGGTTGAAAACTCAGGTGCTAGAGCAGAAGCTGCGCCTAAGGCTCAGGAATATAAGAATGCATTCAATGCACTTATGAATACTAACATTAGTGCAATGGACGTTTACGCTCTTATCGCTCACAGAGGTTCAATCGAAACTAAGATCAATGAGCTCAACAACGAAAGTGCGCTCGTTCTCGAAATCATCAACGAAGGCGAAAACTTTATCGGTAAAGAAGGCTACAAGGTAGAAGCTTACCTTGAAACTCTTGACGTTGAAATCGGTAAGAGTTATGCTGCTCTCGTATTTGATGCTTCAGGTTTCGGTCTCGGTGAAAACTATAACATCATCGACGGTCTTTTAAGCCTTGCTGAAAGAGCTGACGCTCTCAAGTCATCAGCTGACCTTACAAAGGATATGACTGAAGAAGAGCTCAAGGACTTCAAGTGGGAAGAAACAGCTGAATACGCTGCTGCTAAGGCTTGGCTCCTCGAAGCTAGCGAAGCTATCCGTCTCTTTGATGCATATGTTCTTGCATATGCTGACTTTGCTGACCTTGTTGGTGTTCTTTCACCCAACGGCCAGGAAATCACAAAAGAGATCTACGATAAGGTAGACGGTAAGGTTGCTTCAGTTTCAAGAGATGTTTACGGTAATTCATATCTTGAAGAAAAGGCTGCTATGGATACAATGATCGAAAAGACTATCCTTACAGGCCGTAACTTCCAGACTATCAACGAGCTCTATACAGCGTATATGGCTAACTACAACAAGGCTCTTGCTCTTTCAACAGATGCAGGTCTTGCTGATATCTATGCTGAAATTTACCCCGACGGTCTTGATAAATACACTGATTACATCCACACACTCAAGGCTCAGGCTGCTCTCAGCTACTATGAATCACTTTCAGTTATTGATAAGTACTTCTCAGAAGCTGGTAAGGTAGCTTACTATAACTTTGAATCAATTATCGCTAAGGCTGAAGCTACAAGATCAGCTGCAGGCTTCTATACAACGGTATGTGAATTCCTTGACGCTTCACCTGCATATATTGCAGACAAGTCAGCGGATGAAATTAGCACAACTGAAATTTACAACCTTGGCGTTAAGGTTTACGGTACAAGTGCAACTACTAACGGTGGTATGTACAAGCAGGCTCTTGAATTTAAGGCAGGTCTTAATAATCTCAGACAGCAAGCCTATAATGATTCAGACAGTCTTACAGCTGATAAGAAAATTCTCGCTTACATTATCGGTAACGAGAAGGGTTCTGGTTACGCATGGGTAAGCTGTGTAAGTGGTCTCAGTGTTGATGATATTCGTAGCTATGTAAACAATATTCAGCTTGTTCAGAATTCTAATATCGATGTTGCAGGCATTAAGAATCTTATGAATGAGGCTGTTGAAGACCTCGATAAGATTCTTATCTCCAACGACCTTGGTACTCTCCTTAACAGCCTTACAGGTAAATATAACGAAGAAACAGGTAAAGTAGAAGGCTTTCTTGGTGTATGGAAGCAGAAATATACCTTCAAAAACCCCGACGGAACAACAACAACACGTAATGAGGGTGAGGATTGTAAGAATATCAGAGAATTCCTTATTAATACTGTTGTTAGCCTTCTCTGGGGCGGATCAGTTCAGACTCTTCTCTTCAAGATGCTTGGTGAAGTTGTAGGCGGTGCTGTTTATAATATGGCTGGTGCCCCTGTTGACGTTAAGGTTGGTACAAAGGATATGTGGCAGTGGCTTTCCGAAATTACAACTCCGGGTCTTCCCACTATGCCTCACCACTATATTGACGGTTGGTATAACGCCCTGACAAAAGACAACAACAGCATAATCGGTAAATGGGATACAAATCTCTTTGGCGGTGGCGGTTATAACATTGACTGGTATAAGTTCTTCAACGGTGAAGCTTTTGGCCAGGGTTATTCCGAAACCGCTTATAACAGCTGGGAAGATTACTCCGGCTATAACTATACAATGATTCTTAAAGTTCTGGATAAGGCTCCTCTTGATACCAAGGTTGGCACAGGCAGAGAAACCAGATCTTACTGGAAGGAATTTACTTACGCTAACGGTGGCGGTGCAAAGAGCATTTCAAATGCTGAAAAGTCACAGTACAAGCCCGGTGATGTAATCGGTCCGAACCAGGTTCTTAATCCTCTTTATTGGGCTGAAGGTGATCCCGAGCAGCTTCCCTTCTGTAATGACGGTGCAAACTGCACTAATAAGAATCACTACTTCAACAGCAAGACCTGCTGGCACGTTGGTTCATGGGCTGAATTTTATCGCACTATGGCAGTTGCAACCTGTGGTCTTCATGTACCTCTTGCTGAGCTTCTTACAAAGAAGAACACATCTGACCTCTTCGGTGAAGCTGATATTCTTGACCTTAACGTTGCTATCCATGCTCTCAACGAAGGTGACTCTCTCTACAACAGACTCTTTATACCTCTTTACAAACTTCTCGGTATTGACGGTTTCTATGAGAGCTCAACAAATCCGGGCGGATACCGTAACGCAAGCGATATCGGTACAGCTGCTCAGACTTGGGCACAGGGTAACGGTAATGTAAATGTTTCCTCAATTTACAATTCAGGTACAACTCTCTGGACTTATGTTCTTGAGCCCGTTATCTATTGGATGGAAAACAAGCTCTTCGTTGCTCCTGTTGATACAATTTCTGAGCTTCTTCCCAACCTTTTTGCAATGCTTGAATATGACCAGCTTCTGCCCAAGCTTAGAAACATCATTCTTAACATCAAGGCTACAATCAAGCCCGTTGGTATTACTATTAACCTTGACGTTACAAAACTTTCACTTTCAGATATCGTTATGCCTCTTCTTGAAGGTCTCGGTCTTACACAGGAAGCAATGTCAGGCGGTATCACAGGTCTTCTTACTGCACTCCTCGGTGGTAAGCGTGTAACTAACCCTGTTAAGTCATATACTGTAACAAATGATGACGGTACAACTTCAACTGTTGATTATAAGTACCTTATGAAGGTTGAAAAGAAATTAGCTGTTGACAAAGTAACCGGTCAAGAATATACAACAACAGTAACAAGTGACACCGAAAAGGCAACATGGGTTGTTGACGGTAAGACCTATTACATTCAGAGTCCTGGTCTTCTTACATCCGCACTTTATAGTGCAATGATGAAGGTTGACGATCCGAAAACTCCCGAAGATGAAAATCTTAACAATGCCTTCCTTGAATGGATATTTATGAAGGGCGGCGACAATGCACAGGTGCCTCTTACAATACCTGTAAACCGTTTTATGGCTTCAGGTGTTCTTGAGGTCACAACCATTCCTGGTGTTGCCAATCAGAATGTTACAAACTATCACATTGATGCTGAGCCCGGTGCAGCTATTCTTACTCTCCTTCGTTGGCTTCTTGATGACGGCACACTTGATATGATTGTTCCGCTTCTTAACGGCCTCATTAAGCCCACAGTAAACGAAGACGGCACAACATCAAGCATTCTCGACACAATTCTTCCTCTCGTTGAAGGTCAGGCTGATACACTTGTAGCTGTTATCATCGCACTTCTCAACGACTACGTAATAGACTTTACAGCGTTCAACGACCTTGCTCAGGACGCAGATGCTTGGGGTAAGTGGGACGCTGAAGGCGAAAACTTCACAGCTTACCTTGACAGTAACGGTAACTCACAGTTCAAGGTTGGTACAATTCTTAAAGAATACCTCAGCGAAGGTAACGAAAATATCACAGCTGAAGAACTCAAGAACGGCACCTACACTGATGCTGAACTTATCGCTAAGGCTGACAAGGCAGTTGCAAACGCTGACAAGCTTATCAACAACCTTGTTCCCACTCTTCTTATCGCTCTTGAAGAAACACTTATGGGTGTTGACGCTATCCGTGACCTTGGTTTCGGTCCTGTAGTAGAAGAAGCTAAGAAGGCTATCAAGGCAGGCAATACATCTGCGCTTACTCTTGAAAACATTGTTGCTAAAACAGCAATCGGTAATGAGCTTATCGACCTTCTTATGAACCTTCTCTTCGGTAACGGTCTTCCCACAAAGGCTAAGGACGAAGCAGGTACAGCTATCCAGGCTCACACTGACGGTACGAAGATGGAGTTCACTTACACAGACGGTCAGGGTAAGACAACAACAACAGAATACTATATTACTGCAGGTTCAAAGGGTAAGCCTCTTGCAGTTGATGCAGACGGTAACGTAGAAATCGTACGTCAGGTTAAGTATGCTCCGATCCTCGATAAGGACGGCAACGAAACAGGCGAATACGACAAAGACACTATCACAGGCTTCGTAGTTAACGAAGGTCTTCTCGGTGGTCTTCTCGGCGATCCCGAAGGCATTATCAACAAGGTTGTAACAGCTCTCGGCGAATTCAACCTCGACCTTTCACCCGCAGGCTTTTACTCAAGCTTCACAAGCTCAACAACTTCAGGTGCAAATACTGAACTTGCTGCTTGGATGAAGTCACAGGTAGAAAGATTCACAGGCAAGACAAACCTTTCAACAACAGGCGTATACGGAGAACTCAAGAACATGACTTGGGGCGACATCCGTGCACCCAAGAACACAAAGTGGATCGACGTAACATCTACAACAGCAGTTGAAACTAAGTTCAATCTCTTCCTTGAACTCATTTGTGACGTTCTTTATCCCATCAACCCTGTTCTCGGCTTCCTCCTTTCAGGTCAGGATATTATTCTCTTCGACGAGCTTAAGCTTCAGGGTGAAAACGGCTACTCAAAGGGTATCGTAGCTATTCTCGAAGCTATCGGTCTTGATTCAGCTTGCATGAGCCAGAATGCATTCGATAACTTTGTATACACAGCAGCTAAAGATACTCCAGTTTCAAATTATATCAAGAATCCGAATAATAACGACGTAAACGTTGATAGTCTTTCAACAGGTACAATCACTAAGGACGGCGTAGTAATCACAAAGAGATTCGCTGAAACTAAGAACTCACCGCTTAAGCCTCTTATGGTAGCTATTAAGCAGCTTCTTGTTGGTGTAGGTGAAAAAGACAAAGAAGGCTATGTTGAAGGCATTCTTGACGCTCCTCTTACAGTTCTCTTCGAACGTCTTCCCAACGTTGCTTACAACCTCTTCCAGTTCACTGGTGCAGACGGTAAGCAGACATGTAACTTCTCAATTGCAGTTAAGAACCTTATCGCTCCCGTGCTTAAGATTCTTGACATAGTTGATCCTATCCTTTCAAGAATTCTTACTCTTGATATCGCAGAGCTTCTCGACGGCATTCTTAACCTCGAAACAATGATCAACGACCTCGTTGGCGGTCTCGTAGGCGGCGATGCAGCAGAAAACGGCACAAGCATTTCAATCTTCGATTTCGGTAAGCTTGCAGCTGACTCATCAACAGTTAACCGCAACGCTACAACAAACCGTCACGGTACAGATAAGTTCACTAAGTTCGAAGGTCATGCAGGTAAGTTCTTCATTACACTTATCAGATCACTTCTTACTAAGGACGTTGTATCAGCTATCGGTGATCTTCTTGAAGGTGTATTCAATAAGAATCCCGACGACCTTGAAGGTAACCAGAGAGTTATCGACGTTATCAACATGGTTGAAAATAACCTCTGTAAGCCCGATACAAAGGGTGTACTTGAAGGCGGCGCATATGTTGACTACCTTACAAGTATCCTTATCGACATCCTTACAGACTATGTTCCCGACGAAGGTGAATTCTACTTCTACGAAATCATCAACCGTATTGACGAAGAACTTCTCAAGCAAGAAGATCAGATCGATGCTATGAGCGACGACAAGTACGGCATCAAGCACGACGGTTATGATTGGGATTCAGTTAAAGATGTATTCACAGAAGCAGAAGTAAATACAACTATCGATAATCTCGACTATGTAATCCGTACAGCAGTTCCCGAAGTTCTTGCAACTCTTACATCTAACGGTGTTCTCACAGGTGACTTTGTTGCTGAGCTTAATCCTGAGGATGGTATCTGGGGTATCGTTAAGACACTTGTAGAAGACCTCTTACTTAAGGATGACTCACTTACAACAATTGCTAACCTCCTTACAGGACTTCTTGGTTCTTCAAGCGGTACAACAGCAGTTATCGGCCAGGCTCTCAAGAGCGCAGGCTTCGACATCTCATTCAACGCTTTCCTCTATGACGAAAGTGGTAAGCCCTCAGCTCTTTATAGCTACTTCACATATGGCTTCATGAAGAATGATGACGGTAGTCTTGTTCCCGCAACAGAAAATCCCGGTCCTGATATGTATAAGCTCGTTGACGGTACAGAAGTTGAACTCACATGGGCTCAGGCTCATAAGAACCACAGCGTAAATGCTTATGCATTCGACGAAAACGGTGAACTCCTCTTCAACGATGACGGTACTCCCAAGAAGGCAACCGTTAAGGTTCAGGAAACTCGTGAAGCAACTAAGACTCTTGAAGACGGTTCACAGGCTATCGTAACAGAATATAAGTATGTTGCAGTCGACGAAGAAGGCAAGGAAATCGAAGATAAGATTTTCTGGCTCGAAAAATCAGGCGAAACAGCATACACAGAAGGCGAAACAGTTTACACAATTACTGCAGTGAACATTGACAAGGTTGACGAAGACGGTAACGTAGTTTACGAAACAGCTCTTCTTTCAACAGCATATCCTCAGCTTAAAGACGAAAACGGCAAGTATGTTTATACATACACAGATGCTGAAGGTATTGAACAGGAATACGCTTCAGATTACCAGCAGCTCAAGGTTCTTGACAGCGGTAAGATAGACGACGAAGGCAACAAGATTTACTATACTCTCAGCGCTGTGTACTCAGAAGATACAGATGCTCGTGCTTGGTCATGGGGTATTGACGAACTTGTTGGCGAAAGTCCAAGCAGAGATGCATTCACACTTAAGAAGGTTCGTATGGTTAACATTATTTGGAGTGTTCTTGAACCCTTCGCAAACGTAATTGCAACTCTCTTTGCAGGTAACGGTCTCAGACTCTTTGATGCTCTCAATATCGAAGGCGGTAACGGTTACGATGACTACATCCTTCCCTTACTCCGTGCATTTGGTCTTGACTCAATCATCACTCTTCTCGGCACTGAAAAGCTTTCAAAGCTTCAGACAAAGGACGCAGAAGGTAACGTAATCACTCACCTTATGACAAGTGATGACTATATGGGTTATGCATATAATGATGATGGTACACTCGACGTAAATGGTCTTGGCATCGCAGTTAAGAATATCATTAACTATGTATTCTACTTTGTTGAAATCGTATGTACATATCCCGTTGAAGCTCTCGCTAATGCGCTTCCCACTCTCGCATATTTCCTCTATGCAGACGGTCTCGCATCAATCGTTAACGGTATTCTTGTACCCGTTACAACTCTTACAAACAGATTCAGCGAAGTTATCGACCTCGATATCAACGCTATCGGTGCAGGTCTTATCGACTACTTTGCAACAGGTGACTGGGAGAACTTCCAGGAATCACTCGGTGGTTTCGTATACATCGACGAAGAAACAGGTAACCTTGTTACAAACGTTCCCGATGACCTTGACCTCACATACTCAGTTCTTTCACTTCTTACAAATCTTGAATTTGACCTTTCAAGTATTGTAGGTGAAGACGATCCTTACGGCGGTAAGTACGGTCTTGTTCTCTTCCTCAATAAGGAAAATGAGCACATGGCTAAGCAGCTTATGGCTCAGGCTGATGAGCTTGAAGCAAACGGCGGCGCAACAGCAGATCAGATCGCTGAAATGCGTCAGCAGGCTAGAGACTGCCGTGCAGGTACTCTCAAGCAGTTCCTTAAGGCTATCGCTGCTCTCGGTGATCCCGTAAGAGAACATAAGGATGTAGCTAACGATTACATCAAGAATAACTACGCTGACTACGTTTACGTTTCATCAACAGGTACTGTTCTCGTAAGCAAGGCAGAAGTACTTATGTTCCTTCTTGACTTTGTATTCGAGAACCAGACACTTAAAGAAGTAATCGGTTCACTCCTCGGCTACGACATCACAGACGATAACGAAGCTGCTGAAGTTGAACTTCTCGATGAAATTATCACAAACGTATTCAACAATCCCGAAGCTCTCGTTGATCTCCTTGTATCACTCTTCACAGGCTATGAAGTGAAGGAAATCGTAGCAATCGACCTCATTGATATTGAAGCTGAAAACCACTTCGAATTCTATGAAGACGCAGGCTACGAATCACACGAAGAAGTTCTTGCTCATAACAAGACTCTTGCTGAAGGCGAAGAAAAGGTTACAGAAATATCACGTGTTAAGACTTCTGCAACTATCGACAACCTTGACGCACTCGTTGGTACAATCCTCAACCTCGACCTTATTAAGGAACCCCTTACTAAGGAAGGCGAAGGCGCATTCAATAAGCTCTTCGGTCTTACAAGAGCTGACGAAATTACTCTCCAAAAGCTTGTTGACGCTGTATTCGAAACATATCTCTATGACGATAAGGGCCTCAACAGCATTATGGATATGCTTATCGGTCTCCTCGGTGGCGAAAGCTCAAAGCAGATCGTAAATATCGTTCTCGATATTCTTGCAGGCGCAGGCTACGACCTCACACCGCAGAACTTCAAGACTAATGTTACTGAGCTCGCTGACGTTATCGGTGATGCTAAGTCATGGGACGAAGTAGTTAAGAACAATTCTAAGTATCAGTATGTTGTTAAGAACGACAAGGGTGAAGTTACAGCAACATATTATGACGACGTAGCAGGTCTCAACAAGCTTACAGTTGACGGCGAAGAAATCGACGTTATCGCTGACATGGTTCAGAAGCAGGTTGAACGTAGCGAAAACAGAGACGAAAACGGTAAGCTCTATACAGAATATCTCTACAACTATTCAGTTAAGGCTGCTGACGGCACACTTACACAGGCTGAAAAGTGGCTCAAGGAAGCTGGCAAGACTGAATGGATTGAAGTTGTTGACAATCCTGAAACAGAAGAAAACGAAGAAGTTAAGCACATCGTTGAAGCTGTAATGGAAGATACAGAAAAACAGAAGACAGCAGTTAAGATCAACGCTTCATGGGGTCTCAAGGATACTGACGACTTTGTTAATATGCTTTGGAACTGCATTAAGCCTCTTGCTCCCATTTTCGCGGCTCTCTTCTGCGAAGGTGACCTTACAATCTTTGATAAGATTTCAATCAAGGGTTCAGAAGGCTACGAAGGCTTCGTTCTTCCTCTCATCAACGCTCTCGGTATTCCCGCTCTCAAGAAGACTGACGGCACTACCTACCTTGCTGCAGATAAGTACATTGAAAATTATGCAGAATATAAGGCAGCTGTTTATGGCGCTGATGGTGTTCTCGGCACAGATGACGACGATGCAAAGGTAATGCTCACAACAATCACAGATGCACTCTTTGCACTTGTTGATTCACTCTGCGCTAGACCCGTTAACACTATCCTTACAATCATTCCTTACCTTACTCGCTTCATCGAAAGTAACGGTATTGATACACTCCTTGCTAACCTTCTTGTTCCTGTTACAACAATCACAGGTATGATTGAAAACATCTACAAGATTGACCTTCTCGGTCTCGTTAAGGATCTCCTCAGAGGTCTCATCAAGGATATGAATGATAAGGCTGGCGAAACATCAGACAGCACAGATCCCGCAGATCAGGCTACAACAGGCGGTGCAGCAGCAGCTTACCTCCTTAACGTAGTAGAAGGTGCTGATTCAACAACTTCAGGCGCTGAAGCAGCTATTGCTTCTCTCGCTGAAACCGACGAAGCACTTGACCTCAGCGGTGGTGACAGCTCAAACTACACATTCAAGGATATCATCGTTGAACTCCTTGAAGGCGTTTCAATCAACGGCACAGCTCTCTCATCAATCGTTAACCCCGAATTTATCTTCCTTGATCTCGCATCAATTGCATGGGATGTAGGCTCTGAAATTCCCAATGTTAAAATCAACGAAACAAGAGACGACGGTTACATTGATGGTACAACTGCAGCAACAGAATACACTGTTGACCGTGAATCAGTTCTTATTAAGGTTCTCAACGATATCGTATTCACAGACGGTATCCGTGATCTCATCGGCGGCCTTCTCAAGTTCGACTTCAGCAAGGAAGCTATGACATCACTTAAGGAAGACGACAGTAACTATCTCCTTACTGTTCTCCTCTACGGTGTATTTGAAGATCCCGAAGCTCTCGAAAGACTTCTTATCGACCTCCTTTCATGGTACGATGTAGAGTACGAAGATGCTCGTGTATCAAATAAGCAGTTTGGTGAAGGCGGTGCAGATGCACTCAATCCCAATAACACAATCGATTACGAAGCAGCAGGTCTTGATAAGGCTCAGATGGAAGCACTTCCCGCAGACATTGATGCTCTTATCGGTAAGATTGTTCCCGCAGTTCTTGGCATGCTTCCCGAAGATGCTCTCGGCGACATCAAGCTCCGCGGTTCAAACATTGAAGAAATGGTTCACAACCTCCTTGCTGACCTTATGATGGATAAGACAGTTGAAAACGAAGACGGCACAACTTCAGTTGAAGCAGGCTTCGCAACTCAGCTCGTAGAACTCCTCGTTGGTCTCCTTGGTGGCAACGCAACTGTTTCAATGATCGTAGGTCTTCTTCCCACAATCATCGACGGCGTTGATATCGAACTCCGTGACTTCAAGGAAGCTAACGCTTCATTCAATACATACTTCGCAGCTTACGACACATGGGCAGATGCTTATGAAGGTCTTAAGACAATCAAGAAGTACGTAGCTCCTGAAAATCCGGAAGCAGGCTATGAAGCTCCCGCATATGAAGAAGGAACACTCAACCTCTACGTTCTTGACGAAGACGGTAAGCCCGTTCCCGAATATGCACTCGACGAAAACGAAGCTAAGATTCCCGTTTATGCAAACGGCACAAAGGTAACTGACGCGTACGGTAACGAATGGTACACATCAGCAGGTACAGCAGCTGAAGGCGAAGAAGCTATTGCTGACACATATGTTGTTAAGACTGTTGACGGTAAGATCGTTTATGAATACCAGTATGAGCTCAAGCTTACAGGTACTAACTCATTTGGTATCACAAAGTATGAAGATGTACTCACACTCGTATCACAGATTCTTGCTCCGCTCGCTCCCATCCTCAGATTCCTTCTTACTGAAGCTGACCTTGTACTCCTTGACGGTGTACACGTAACAGGCGGCGACGGTTATGACAGATTCATTATTCCTCTCTTCGAAATGCTCGGCGTAGATGAATACATCGGTAAGGATAAGTTCCTTAACAAGACAGCATTCGCAGATCTTGATAACGCTGCATTCACAGCTAAGGTTGTTGAATACATCGACGGTCTTATCTCAATGGTAGTTACTACTCCCATCCAGACAATCGTTGACCTTGTTCCCGAACTTGTATTCTTCATCTACTCAGACGGTCTCGCACAGGCTGTTGAACAGCTCGTTGCTCCTCTCCTTACACTTGTTGATATGGTTAACGATATCACAGCTAAGGAAATTGCAATCGAAGGCAGAGAAGATAAGCTTGTTGCTCTTGATATCGTTGGTCTCATCACTGACCTTATCAATGACAACCTTATGACTCCCAACAACCTCGCAGAAGTTGACGGCTTCTACGGTGACAACGGTCTTATCACAAGACTTCTCACTGCAAACGGCCTTGAAACACTTCTCCAGGGTATCCTTGACAATGCAAATGCATGGATTTATGCATACCAGTACACCATTACCAAGGAAATGGTTGAAGGTGCAACAGAAGACGAACTTGTAACAGTTTACTTCAATAAGGATAACCTTGACGGTGCAAAACACACTCCCACAAACGGCAACGGCAAGGATAAGCAATTTACTCTTACAGCTGTTCCCGAACTCAATAAGACACCTATCGTTCTCGGTCTTGATAAGGATAACACCAATGGTGAAATCATTGGTATCTTCAAGTGGATCCTCGAAAAGACATGTAAGATCGAAAAGGTTGACACAATCCGCACATACGGTGCTGAACACGGTAAGGTATGGGGCGTAAATGCTAACCGTGCTGACACACTTGTTCAGATTATCTCTGAAACAATTCTCGGCGGTGACATGCTCACAAGCCTTCTCACAGCATTCGGTGTGCAGCTCGACGGTACAGTTCAGACTATCCTCGATGCAGTAACAGGTGAAAACAGATACGTAATCTTTGTAGTTCTTCTTAAGTACTTCAATGAATACGATGTTGAAACCATGATTATGGACTACCTTTCATTCGAAAAGGTTGAGTACGCTTACGAAACCTACGTTGAAGGTACAAAGCTTACACAGCGTAAGCTCAGAAGAGCTATCAAGAAGCTTGACGGCTCAATTCTCACAGTTCTTCCCGAACTCATGCCTATGCTTGAGGAAGTTGAGTTCATCAAGATGCTCCTTGACAAGATAGGCGGATACCATGGACAGAGCCTTAAGGATCTCGTTCATGAACTCCTCCAGGCATATGCATTCAACGATCAGACTATGAACCAGCTTATGGGTCTCCTTGTAGGTCTCCTCGGTGGTGAAAATCTTGAAGGCACACTTTCAACAGTTCTTCCTCTCGTTAAGGATATCGTTGGTATCGACGTAACTCCTTACGGCTTCATGACAGAAACTTCATCAGATGTTGTTAAAGCTTATCTCAAGGCTGCAATTGATGTTGCTAAGAACGAAAATGTTCTCGACGACAAGGGCAATGCTACTCTTGACGAAAAGGGTAACAAAGTAGTTAAGGGCGTAGAAGCAGTAACATGGACAGACGTTGCTGACTACTACAGAGTATATGTATACTCATACAACGATGTAACATCTGAAACTAAGTTTGCTTACACTTACACAGATAAGGACGGCAAGACTGTAGATTACTATGCAACAGAAGCTGACGACGATCTCAAGATCGTTATCGACGAAGTAGAATACGATCTCACAGCTAACGGTAAAAAGACATTCTACTCATACACAGCTAACTACATGTATAGCAAGGCTGACCTCGGTGAAGAATACACTGACGACGCTACAGGCAAGACATGGTATGGCTTTGAACAGGCTACAGGCGTAGACGGAAATCTCATCTGGGCTGACGAAGCTAATGGCATTCCTGCTAAGAAGACAGTTGAAATTAAGGATGAAAACGGTGCAGTAACAGGCACAGAAGTTGTTCGTGCAACAACAGTTAACGCTCTTACAGGCAGCGATGCATTCGTATGGGGCATTGACGATGAAAATAGTTACGACAACAAGAAGGACGCATTTATTGAAATTCTTGGCGGTATCGTAACTCCTCTCGAAGGCGTTCTCAACTTCCTTCTCCGCGGTGATTCACTCGCAATCCTTCCCGACGACGAAAACAGAGGTATCCTTGAATTCAAGGGCAACAACGGTTACGACAACGTAATCAGACCTCTCTTCCAGGCACTTGCAGTTGACCAGTTCGGTACAATTATGCCAACAAGCGAATATATGAATGGTAGGGGCTCAGCAACTACTCTTACAGCTATCACTGACGGCATCTTCACAATTATTGAAGCCCTCACTGATGGTCCTCTTGAGTACATCCTTACACTCCTTCCCTCACTTTCATACTTCATCAGCTGTACAGGTCCTGAAACAGTTCTCAATAACCTTCTTTCACCCGTACTTGCACTTCTCAACCTCGCTGATCCTATCGTAGGCGATCTCCTTGACGATCTCCTCGGTTCAACTCTCAGCGGTATCTTCGGCGACTTCATGCCTGAAGAACTCGACCACGAAACAAAGGTTGACTACAAGTCACCTGTTTACGTAGAAGTTGACGGTAAGAAAGTACAGGCTACAGACAAGGGCGAAAAGATTAAGTATAACGATGTTGAATATTACATCACAGCAGGTGATGGTGAACTTCTTGCAGATACTTATGTTGTAGAAGCAGAAGAAGTTGACGGCACAGTAGTTCCCAAGTTCAACACATACGAAGCATATGCACTTACAGACATTCTCAAGATTTGCGGCGAATATGGTGAAAACCTTGTAAGAATCATCAACAATCTTGTTGGTCCTCTCCTTCTTGGTGAAAACGCTACAGAAGAAGAAAAGGCAGACTTCAAGCTTCTTGAAGAAACATTCTTCGCAGATTATCCTGCACATTCAATTACAATTAATAAGCAGACTTCAGACGCAGACTTCTACTACTTCTACACAGATGCTGAAGGCAACTGGTACAAGATTAAGGACGATCTTTATGATCCTGAAACAATGGGTGATATAGTAGAAACACATTACGTTGTTGATTGGTTCAAGGTTGACATTGCTGACTCATTAGTATTCCTTCTTGAAAATGTTCTCACAGAGTCACTTCTTACAGAAATCGCTAAGATTGCTAAGGTTGACATTAACGACGAAAAGAATATTCTCGGCGTTATTCTCAAGAACCTCATCGAAGGCAACTTTAACGGTCTCGTAGTAGCTGACATCATCACAGCGCTCTTTGAAAATTACACAATTACTTATAACGAACTTTACGGTGAATACATTACTCCCGACCACAGCCACCTCGATAATCTTGAAACTCAGGTTGATAAGGATAAGGCAGAAAAGGTTCCCGGCCAGCTCGATACAATCATTGAGGAAGCACTTCCCGCAATTGCACCTATCCTTTCACAGCTTCTTGCTCCCAAGGAAGGCGCAGAACCCACAATCCTCAACGATATCTTCGATAACTATGCTACAATCGCAGACGATGCAGATGTAGCTGACCTTTACGAAGTTGTTGAATATCTCCTCGACGACCTTGTATGGTCAGATGAGCTTGTAAATACTCTTGCAGCTCTCATTGTTAACCTCATCGGCGGCAATGACCTCATCGGCACAATTATCGGCTACTTCGGCCTCACAGGCATCAAGCTTGATCCTCAGAGCTATCTTGCAACAGTTAAGAAGGCTTACGGTGAAAAGGCTGAAATGGCTACAGCAGTAGCAGCTCTTGAATCAATCATCGGCACAGCTACAACATGGGCTGACGTAGTTAAGAACGACACAACTCCTCTCTACGCTTACGAATATGTTGACGGTGTAAACGAAGACGGCTCAGATAAGAAGGTAACAGTTTACCTTGCTGACGAAAACGCTACAACATACGAGCTCACCAAGACAGAAGGTGAAGGCGAAGAGGCTAAGGAAGTTAAGTACAACGTAGCTCTCACTAAGGTTATGAACGGTGACAACCGCGTTGTTAAGGCTGAATTCAATAAGGAAGTTGACGGTAAGAACGTTGCTGACCTCACTTGGGGTGTAAATGCTGCAGCTGACAAGAAGGATGCATTCATCAAGGCTCTTGCAGTTATCGTTGAACCTCTCTTCCCTGTACTCCAGCTTGTACTTCAGGGCAAGACTCTCACTCTCGTTGGTCACAGCAAGACAGAGTATACACCTGTAAACATGAAGGAATACAATGCCGACGGTGTAGAAACAACAATTATCGACGATTCAAGAACAGGCGAAGAACTTGGTAACGGTTATGTAGAGCTTATGGGCGTTAACGGTTACGAAGAACTCCTCGTTCCCATTCTTGATGCAATCGGTGGTATCGCTGCATTCGGCAAATACAGTACTGACAACACAGACGGCATTATGACTGCAGCAGAATTCTGCGCAATCAACAATGCTTACGATATGCTCGCATACATCGTTAACGTAGTATTCGGCTTCGTTAACAACCTTGTTGCAAATCCTGTAACTTACCTTGCAACATACCTTCCCTCACTCCTCTACTTCCTTGGCAGTGACGGAGTATACAATGCAGTTCACTCAGTTCTCCAGCTTGTTAACGGTCTTATCGCTGTTGCAGAACCGCTCATCGGTGCAAACGGCATTAAGCTTTCAGAAACAATTGGTCTTCCTCTTGACCTCAAGATGCTCAAGCTTGAAGATACTTATAAGACAGTTGAAAAGCTTGACGAAGAAGGCAATGTTGTATATGTAGACGGCAATCCCGTACTTGAAAACGTTGTTGATGTTAAGGGTCTCTGCTCAATGATTAACGATCTTATCAAGAAGCCCGGCCTCATCAACAAGGATATGATCCTCAAGCTTGCAGGCTACCTCGGCGACTATAAGGTAATTGATACAGTAAGATCAACAGCATCAACAGCTCTTATCAAGTATGATGAAACACTCGGTGAATACATCTACGTTGATAAGGACGGCAACGCAATCAATGATGCTAATCCCGCTGTAGAAAACAAGATCACAACAATTGTTGGCGATACTAAGTACACCCTTACAGGTCTCCTTCAGTTCGCACTTGCTGACGGTCTTGTTGGCGGTCTCGTAGATACTTCCGCAATGGAAGGTATCCTCAAGTCAATTATTGACAATGTAATGGGTCCGGATGCAACTAAGAATGTATCTGAAATCCTCATCAAGCTTCTCAATAAGTATGTAATCACATACCAGGCTATTGAAGATCCTGCAACAGCTCTCGTTTCAACTCTTACTGACTATGCTAAGTATGGCGTTGAAAAGACAGAAGTTCAGCTTGCTCTCAGCAACCTTCAGAAGCTTCTTCCCAAGGTTCTTGAACTCCTCGGTGTTGGCTCACTTGAAAGCCTTGTAGCTGACAACCTCTACACAGATAAGATTGCTAATGCTCTCATTGGTCTCCTTGTTGGCCTCCTTGGCGGCATGGACGATAAGACATGGACAACAATCACAGACATCCTTGGCTATGTTAAGGATATCGTTGGCCTTGATATCGACATCAGCCCTGCAGCTTATGCAGCAAGTGCTGTTCTCGGTGACTTCATCAACGCTGTTGATGTTAAGAGAGAAATCAAGGATACAGACGGTAACGTAACAGGCGAAGAAAGAATTCCTGTTGCTGACCTCACATGGGCTGACGTTGCTAAGTTCTACACCAAGTACGAATACCGTTACATGGTAGAAGAAGCTAAGGCAGCTGTAGGCGTTGAAGGTGAAGAAGGCTATGTGCCTGCTGTTGAAGCTAAGTACGAAACTGTATGGGATTACAGCGCAGCTCTCGACGGCACTGACTACACAGTTGGTGAAGGCGAAGACGCTAAGACATACAAGCTCGAAAAGGTTACAACAACTGAGTACGAATACACTTACACAGTAGAAGCAACTGAAGAAGGTAAGGAAGCTGAAGTTGTTAAGTTCTTCTCAACAGATGCTAAGCTCGAAAAGACAACAGTAGGCGAAGTTGAATATGCAGTAACTAAGACAGGTGAAGTTGAAGTTACTCACAACACTAAGGTTGAATCAGACTTCGCATGGGGCATCGCAGAAGAAGAATCACTCAACGAAAAGGCTGACAAGCTTGTTGAAATCGTAACAGATCTTCTTAAGCCTCTTGATGGCGTACTTTCACTTCTCCTTGCTGGCGGCGTATATGAATTCGACGGCACAACATACGGCGATTCACTCGGCGCATTCAAGGAAATCAATATCATGGGTGGTAGCGGCTACAACTATGCTATTATCCCGCTTCTTGAAACACTCTGCGTACCCGCAGAAGAAATCAAGACTCAGGCTGAATATGAAGCTACAATCGCAAGCGAAGGCACACTCGGTTACATTCTGAAGACAGTTCTTCACACTGTAAACGACAACCTCGACACACCGCTTGACTTCGTTCTCGGTCTCTTTGCAAACCTTGCTTACACAATCACTAAGGATGGCGTAACAACATTCGTATCTAACCTCATTGCTCCTCTCAGCGAAGTAATCGAGGCTATCGAAGGTGTACTTCCCGTAGCTATCAATGTTAACCTCATGGCCCTCATGGATGGCGGCTCAGTTGCAGAAATCCTTCTTGGTAACGACGTAGCTCTCAAGGGTGAAGAAGTTGGTCTTACACTTGACCTCGATTGCGATACTCTCGAAGCTCTCCTTGCAAAGGTTCTTGCTAAGTTTGTATCTGGTTTCGATATCGAAATCAAGTTCGCTGATATCGCAGCTAAGTCAGCTAAGGTTGACGAAATGGGCGATATCGTATACAGCGATTCTAAGGTAGATCCCAAGTGGGATATCTGTGTAGGTACTCCCGGTAAGAACATCGAAGGCGACGCTGCTGCAACAATTATCACTCTTCTTTCAATGGTAATTACTTCAGAGAACATCGACGCTCTTCTCCAGATGCTCAAGCTTGACCTCACAACACTTGATCCCGCAATTGCTGATCTCATCAATAAGGCTATCGAAAGCCCCGACGTACTTATCGGTGCAGTTATCAAGCTTCTCGCTTCTAACTACGACGTAAATGCTCTTATCGAAGCAATGGTATTCTACTTCCTCGGCGAAGAAAAGTATGATTACAGCGGCATTAAGGGTGGCGCACTCAACGGTGGCCAGAGCGCAGTTAACAGCGCAATCGGTAAGTTCGATAAGATGATCAACAACCTCATTCCCGGACTTCTCAAGCTCCTCGGTAATGACCTTGAAACTCCTGTTGCATTCATCGCAGACATTTATAATGCTCTCGATGCAGACGGCAAGGCTGAAACAGCTAACATCAAGGCAGTTGTTGACTATCTCCTCAACGACCTCGTATTCAACGATAAGATGATGAACTATCTCCTCGCTGCTATCGTAAATCTCCTCGGTGGCATCGACGAAAAGACATTTACAACTATCGTTGACATCGTTAAGGAAATTCTTGATATCGACCTTTCACCCGCAGGCATTGCAGCTATCTCAGCTCAGAACGGCGGTAAGCTTGCAGCATTCATCGGCACAGCTACAACATGGGCAGAACTTGCTGACGCTCATGCATGGTACGAATACCGTTACATGGTAGAACCCGGTAAGGATGCAGTAGGCGAAGAAGGTGACGAAGATTATGTACCTGCTGTTGAAGCTAAGTACGTAACAACTCACTTCGAAGATGCAAACCTTGACGGCACAGAACATACACCTACAACAGGTGACTATGCTGGCAAGACATTCACACTTGAAGCAGTTAAGAACGAAGCAGGCGTTCATAACACTAAGGTAATTCTCAACGAAAAATGGGAAATCTCAGGTAAGGCTGACTTCCTCAACATCGTTTACGAAATTACTGCAGTAGTAGAACCCCTCCTTGCATTCCTCTTCAAGGGTGCTAACATTAGAATTCTCATTGACGAATTCAATCTCAAGGGTGGCAACGGCTATGTAAACGCTATTGTTCCTCTTGCAAAGGCATTGAACATTGACATCGAAGAAGATGCAGACGAATTTGAAAATGCAAACGAAATGCTTAAGGAAGTTGTAAATGGTATCTTCGGTCTCGTAGAAGACATTGAAGCTGCTCCCATCTCAACAATCCTTACAGTACTTGGTTCAGCATCATACTTCATCGCTAATAACGGTATTGCACTCGTTATCAATAACCTCATCGCTCCTGTAACAGGTCTCCTTTCAATCTTCGAAAAGAGAACAGCAGTTGAAGGCGGAGAAGATAAGGTTGAAGGCATCACAATGGATGACATCAACGCTCTTCTCAAGAGTCTCATCAATATGGATCTCAACGATATCACTGGTATCGCTGGTACAGACGGCAGCAAGCTCGTTGCAATGATTAACGATCTTCTTCCCAAGGTTGAACTTGTAGGCGAAGACGGTACAATCACAATTGCACAGCCCATTCCCGCTGACTTCTTCGTGAAGATGAGCCAGTATGCTATCAATTACGAAAAGATTGAAGATGCTGATGAAACAGGCAAGCAGCCCGTAACTAAGTGGTCAGTTGACAAGGCAGACGTTCTTATGTATCTCCTTTCAACAGTATGCTCAGATGAATTTATTGCATTCATTGCAAGCGCTGCTAATATGGAAGAAGGCACAGTTCTCGGCGACCTTATCTACGCTCTCAGTGGTAATGAAGACCTTGTAATCAACATCATCTCAATGCTCCTCAACAAGTACTCACTTGTATACAACAAGTATGCACAGGTTGACATTACAAAGATCGATGTAACTCCCAAGGATCCTCTTTCAGACGATAACCTTACACAGGCACTTCAGGCTATTGACGGTCTTGTACCCGCTCTTATCGGTCTCCTTGTTAAGGATGCAGACTCACTCAAGGGTCTTGTAGAAAACCTTGTGGCAGGTGCAGATCTCGGCAACCTTCTCATGAATCTCCTCGTTCCCGTACTTGCAGGTCTTGACATTGATGAAATCCTTGGTTATGTTAAGGAATTCAGCAACCTCGACATCAAGCTTGCTCCCGAAGCTTGGGACGGTACAGTTCTCGAAAACTTCATCGGTGACGCTAAGACATGGGCAGAAGTTGCTAAGAACTATACTCAGTATGAATATGCTTACACAGCAGAAGGCGCAGAAGCTGCAACATCAGTTTACAGACCTGAAGCTGGTAAGGATAATTACACAGTAACAGTTGGCGAAGGTGAAGATGCTAAGACATACACACTCGCTCCTGTTTACGAATATGAATACACATATGCTGTTGAAGGTTCAGAAGAACCCGCAACAATCATCCTTGATAAGGCTGATTACTTAGCATATGACGTTGACGGTAACGAAGAAACTGCTGACGTAGAAGTAAAACTTTCAAAGAGAATCCAGAAGTCAAAGATGGTTAGCGAATATGAATGGAACATCAAGACATTTAGTGATCTCAAGACATTCGTAGTAGACCTTCTCAAGCCTCTCGATGTAGTATTTAAGCTTCTCCTTGCAGGCAGCAACATCGTTATTGCTGAAGATAACACAACAGAAGTTGAAGACGCTAAGGCTCAGATCACAGTACGCGGCGGCGACGGATACAACTTCGCAATTATTCCTCTCCTCGAGGCTATCGGTGCAACTGAACTCAAGACTCAGGCTGAATATGAAGCATATTCAGAAGCTAATGGTTCACACCTTGCATACGTTCTCGATGTACTCTTCGCTGAAGTTGAAGAAATTCTTATGACACCTGTTTCACAGCTTATGTCAAGACTTGCTAACCTCTTCTACTTCATCGGTAACAACAGTATCAACACTCTTGCTGATAACCTTCTCGCTCCCGTTAATACTCTTATTGACGAAATTGATGAACTCTTCCCGCTTGCTATCAATATTGATGTAAGTAAGGTTGGTGTTGAAGGCGCAGAAATCATCGGTCTCTACCTTGGTAAGGCTCACTCAGGTATCGATGCAGGTATCCACGTGAACGTTCAGGCATCTGCTCTTGCAGAACTCCTCAACAACCTTCTCAGCGGTATTGAAATCAACGGCACTAAGCTTGGTCTCTCTCTTGACCTCAACTGGCTCGAAATCGCAGCTAAGATGGCTAAGACAGAAGCAGCTGATGCTCAGAATACAACCGGTGCAGCAATTGCTAAGACAGAATCAGCTATGGATTATAATGCTTACGAAAACGTTGAAGGTACAACCGGATACGCTGACGGCAAGTATTACAACATCCAGGGCAACGTAGTTGATACATTCGTAACTCTTCTTCAGGTAATCCTCACAGATAACAATACTGAGGCTATCAGAAACCTTATCACAGGTATCCTTCCTGCTGATATGGATGCTACTCTCAAGGGCATTCTTGACGATATCCTTTCAGATCCCGATGCAATTGAAAAGCTTATCGGTGTTGTAGTTCTTCTCCTTACAGGCGAAAGTGAACTTGAAGGCTATGCATTCAGCTTCGCTTACAAGTACCTTGGTGAATTTGACTTCGACTACAAGACAAGCGAAATCGACTCAGCGATCAGCAAGTTCGATTCAATGATTGCTCGTGAAGCTGTGTCAGTAATTAAGCTTATCGGTGATACAGAAGAAACAGATGAAACAAAGTGGTCATTCCTTAACAAGATGGCTATGAACCTTGACAACGATGATAACCTTGCAGACCTCGTAGAATGGCTCCTTGAAGAATTCGCATTCACAGCTGATAACTACGTAGCTCTCATGGAAATCCTCAATACACTTCTTGCAGATCTCATTACAGCAGATCTCGCTGGTATTATTGCTACAATCCTTCCCATCAAGCTTATGCCTTATGAATTTGCAGCAGCAACAGGCAATGTAACACTTCAGAACTACGTTGCTAAGGCATTCGCAGCTGATGCTACAGAAGATGACAAGAAGGCAGTAACATGGGCAGACGTACGTGCAGCTTATGCTACAGAAACTAAGGACGGCGACAAGTCAACATGGACTTACAGCTACGGTGAAGGCGAAGACGCATTCACATGGGGCGTAACAGACAGAGACAGCTTCGTAAGCGCTCTTCTCGATATGCTCAAGCCTCTTAACCCGATCCTTGACTTCCTCTTCGCAGGACAGAACCTCAAGTTCGAAATCGAAGGCGTTGAAATCTGGGGTGCAAACGGTTATGCAAATGCTATCGTTCCTCTCCTTAACGCTCTCGGTGCTAAGCAGCTTGGCGTTGAAGTTCCCGCAACAGCTGTTAACTCAACAGATGCTATCGGCAAGCTCGTAAACATCCTTCTTGGTTACGATTACAAGATCGCTACAGAAGAAGGTGAAGAAACAGCTCATGCTAAGGGTGTTGTAGATGCAATTTGTGAAGCTCCGCTTACCACAATCCTCACAGTTGTTGGTAACCTTAGCTACTTCCTTGCAAACGACAACCTTGAATCACTTATCAAGAACCTTGTAGCTCCTGTACTTGGTATTGTTGAACTCGCTGAATCACTTATCTCAAGAGATCAGCTCGACGGTATCCTTGAAAGCCTCATCGGCATGGGTCTTACAGATATTATCGAAATCGGTAACAACAAGGGCGGTAACCTTGTAGCTCTCATCAACGACCTTATCGGCGGTATCAGAGCATACGAAAAGATTGCTGTTAACGTTGGTACAGAAGCAGAACCCAAGTACGAAAGCAAGATCGTAGTATACACAGAAGATCAGGTTAAGGCTGATCCTGATGGTGAATACTGGCCTGTAGAAATCGAAAACGAAGACGGTACAAAGTCAACTGTTTACTATAAGGTTCTCCAGGTAATCAACCTCCTTCCCGATGACTTCTTCGTAGACTTTGCTAAGTATGTTGTTGAAGATAGCACAAAGGATGGTTCAGAAGTTAAGACAGTTGGCGCGGAAGTTGATAATTGGACAATCAACACAGCTGACGCTCTTATGTACATCCTTTCAATGGTTCTCGATTACGACTTCTTTGAAACAATCCTCAAGAAGATCGGTCTTGACCTCAGTCAGGGTATCGGTGCAACAGTACTTGCAATGGCTGATAAGGAAAATGATCTTATCGACGTTCTCCTTAAGCTTCTCAACGACTACGATGTAGTTTATAAGAAGCTCGAACAGCCCACAATTCCTGCTGACAAGATCGCTCCTTACGAATCATTCGGTAAGGACGAGAAGGGTGAGACAGTTCTTGATAACGCAAACACATCAAATGCTATTGCAGCACTTGATCCTCTCGTTAATACAATTATCGGTATGGTTGCAGGTGGTAACACTCTCAGCGGTCTTATCAACGGTCTCATTGCAGACGCTGACCTTGCTAACCTTATCATGAACGCTCTCGTTCCCGTACTTTCAGGTCTTGAACTCGATTCAATTCTTGCATACGTAAACGAACTTACAAACATTAAGCTTACAACTCTCAACCCGACTCTTTGGAGTGAAAGCGATAAGGTTGCCTTCGGTTCAGCACTTAAGGCATTCATCGGTGACGCTAAGACTTGGGCAGAAGTTGAAAAGAACTATACTAAGTACGAATATACTTACGTAATTCCTGCTGTAGAAGCTACAGAAACAACAGAAGCTGTTGAAGAACAGATCATCACTGTTTACCGTGACGCTGACGAAAAGACAATCGTTGTAGGTGAAGGCGAAACTGCTGTAACTTATAACCTTACACCTGTTCTCGGTGAAGACGGCAAGCAGAAGACTAAGATGGCAAGCGACTTCGAATGGGGCATTGATGATCTCAATGATCTTGTTCCTCTCGTATGCGACCTTCTCCAGCCTCTCGATGTAGTATTCCAGATTCTCCTCAGCGGTAAGCCCATCATCGCTCTTGAAGATGAATCAGCAGCTCGTGCTGATATCAGAATCCAGGGTGGTTACGGCTACAACTATGCAATCATTCCTCTCCTTGAAGCATTCGGTGCAACACCGCTTTCACAGGCTAAGTATGATGAAAAGGTACTCGCTGACGGTTCATCACTCAAGTACATCCTTGAAACACTCATTGGCGAAGTTAACGAAATCCTCGAAACACCTCTCAATGAAGTACTTTCAAGACTTGCTAACCTCTTCTACTTCATCGGTTCAGACGGTATCAACACAATCGCTGATAACCTTCTCGCTCCTCTCAATACTCTTATTGAAGAAGTAGACGATCTCTTCCCGCTCGCTATCAGCATCGATCTTGCAGCTGAAGAAATCATCGGTCTCTACCTCGGTAAGGAACACGATGGTATCGATGCAGGTATCACAGTTAACGTTTCAGGCTCAGATCTCAGCAAGTTCATCAACGATGCTCTCGCAGGCATTAAGGTGAACGGTAAGGCTCTCGGTCTTGAACTTAACCTCAACTGGGTAGAACTTGCAGCTAAGATGGCAGCAAGAGACGACTCAGGCAAGATTATTACAACAGGTACTAAGCAGGTTTATGACCTCGGCACAATCGAAAATGCTGATGCTAAGAACCTTGTTAACATTGAAGGCGATGCAGCAAATGCACTCGTAACGCTCCTTGACACAGTACTCACAGAAGATAACTGTGAAGCAATCGCAGACCTCGTAGGCGGTCTCCTCGGTGATAGCCTCCAGGGCGAACTCAAGAATCTCGTTGACGGCGTTCTCGCTAGCGACGAAAGCATTAAGGGCTTAGTAGCAGCTGTTATCCTCATCTTCACAGGTGAATATGACGTTTCAGCTCTTGACTACGTATTCAAGGGTCTCGGTTCACTCGACTTTGCTAGAGCTGAATCAGCTGAAGGTGCTGTAACAAGCCTCGATGCAGTACTCGTTAAGGGTGCTCCCGTAATTATTAAGCTTCTCGGTGCTCCTAAGGCAGGCGTAGAAGAAAAGGATTACACATTCATCAACAAGCTTGCAAAACATCTTGAAACAAAGACTAATGCAACTCTCAGCGATATCGTTGATTATCTCCTTAACGATCTCGTATTTACAGACGCTCTTATGAGCACAATTACCGGCGCACTTATTGGTCTCCTCGAGGGTCTCAGTGCAGATCTCGTATCTACAATCGGTAGCCTTCTTGGTGTGAACCTTGCTCCTCAGGCGTTTGCAGCAGCAACAGGTAACGCACAGTTTATCGCTTATGTAGGCACAGCCGAAACATGGGCAGATGTAGCAGCAAACAACATTAAGGAAACAACTCCTGTTCTTGACGAAAATGGTGAACCCGTTCTCAATGAAGATGGTACAGCTAAGACAACTGTAACTTACAAGCCCATTTTCACAGATGTAGCAGGTAAGACTGCATGGACAGGCGCTCTCCTTGATATGCTCAAGCCTCTCGATTCAGTTCTTGGATTCCTTCTTACAGGTGAAAACCTCGTAATTTCAATCGAAACTGATGACGGTTCAGCTTCTGTACAGCTCAAGGGCGGTAACGCTTATGAAACAGCTCTTATTCCTCTCCTTTATCAGGGTCTCGGCCTTGAAGAGCTTGTAAACGGAACTAACAAGTCAGAAATCAAGGGTAAGGACGTTGCTAACGCAAACGATGCAATCAAGAATGTTCTTGATGCAATCCTTGTTGACCTTGTAGGCTCACTTGTAGAGGCTCCTCTTACAACAATTCTTACAGTTGTAGGTAACCTCAGCTACTTCATCGCAAATGATGACGTTGCAGTAGTTATTGAAAACCTTCTTGCTCCCGTATTTGGCATTGTTGATTCACTCAGTGGCGTAGTTTCAAGAGCTCAGCTTGACGCTCTTATTGAAAGCCTTGTTGACGTAACTCTTCCCAACGGTAAGAAACTCAACATCACTAACATCATCAATATTGCAGGCGACGGCGGCGCAATCCTCATCGATCTCATCAACGGACTCCTTCCTGAGATTGAAATCGTTGATCCCGAAACAAAGGAAGCTGTTGGCGTTGTAAATGCACTTCCCAAGGACTTCTTCGTAAATCTTGCTAAGGCAGCTGTTACAGTTAAGGCACCTGCTAACGCAGCAATTGGCGCAGATGTAACTGAGTGGACAACAAACAACGGTAACGCTATCCTCTATGTACTTTCAACAGTACTTACAACTGACTTCCTCAACATCCTTTGCGAAGCTCTCAAGCTTGAGCCCACAACAAAGAATGAAGACGGCACAGAGTCAGAAAACATGGTTTACAGCATAGTAACCTCACTGGCAGGTAAGGATGACGAACTTATCGATCTCCTTCTTATGCTTCTCAACAAGTACCTTGTAACATACAAGACTTATGAGTTCTCAGATCTTGACACAGATGATAACAACAATCTTGAAAAGATCGATGTAAGCTATGCATCAGGTGAGCAGGCTCATCAGCAGCTCAACGAAACACTTAAGGGCCTTGACGCTCTTATCCCCGTAGTTGTTAACCTTATCGGTGGCAGCGAATCAGAATTTGCCGGTCTTGGCAGTCTCGTATATCCGCTCTTCGTTAAGGATGACATCGCAAACGCACTCGTAAGCGCAATTGTTAAGCTTCTTGCAGGTCTTCCTGTAGATACCCTTACAATGATCGAAGATCTTGTTGGTGATCTCTCAAATCTTGAAAACACTGCAGATGGTAAGTTCAGCATTGCTCCTCAGGCATTCACAACAGGTTACTTCGGTTCACAGCTTAAGAACTACATCGGCTCAGCTACAACTTGGGCTGAAGTATGGGCAGCACACAGCGAAGAACAGAAGGATGACGCAGGTAATGTTGTTCTCGGTGAGGACGGCAAGCCCGTAATCGTAGCATCAAGCTACGCATGGGGCGTAACAAAAGTTGAAGACTTCATCAACCTCATCTGTGACCTTCTCAATCCTCTTGATTGCATCCTTGAGCTCATCCTCATGGGTGGTATGAACAGAGCAGACTTTGATGCAGACGATGCATACAACACCTTCGACGGTAAGTCACTCTCAATCCTTGACGGTGTAAATGTATGTGGCGGTAATGGCTACAACTACGCAATTATCCCGCTCCTTGAAATCTTTGGCGTACAGAATCTCTACAACCAGGCTCAGTATGAAGCTTACGTTGCAGGACATAACGGCAGCACACTTCACTATGTTCTTACAGCACTCTTCGGCAGAGTTGACGAAATTCTCAATGCTCCCATTAAGAGCGTTCTTGAAATCCTCGCTAACCTCAGCTATGTGCTTGCTAACGGCAACCTCGGAACAATTGTTGAAAACCTTATTGCTCCCATTAATGTTCTCATCAAGGCTGTAGATCCTATCTTCCCGATTGCTATCAAGATTAACATCGGTAACATCGGTGCAGCAGACGCTACAACATATCCTGTACTTGAAACATACCTCGGCAAGGCTCATCCGGGCGTTGAAGCTGGTCTTACTCTCCAGATTGATGGCGGTGACCTTTCAACTCTCATCAACAACCTTATAAGCGGTATTGCAATAAACGGTCAGCTTCTCGGTCTCAACATTGACCTTAACTGGACAACAATTGCTAAGACTGCAGCAGCAGATGACAATAACGATGGCATCGCTGACTTCACAAATTCAAAGATGTCAACAGCATTTGATATCTACAACGGTACAGGCTATAAGAACCTTAAGGGCGATCTTGGTGACACCTTCTATGTACTTCTTAAGACAATTCTTACAGAAGAAAACTGGGCAGCTCTCAAGAAAGCACTTAACCTTGATCTTGGCACATTCGAAGGTCTCATCCAGGATATCATCAAGGATCCCACAAGCATCCTCGATCTTATCGTAGGTCTCCTCGGTAACGGTACTGTAAGCTACATTCCTGTTCAGAACAGACCTATCGACCTTCAGAAGTTCGATTACAGATCATATGGCTTCCTTACAGAAACCAATGCAGACATCATCGCTGCAAACCTTGATACTCTCATCAACGACATCCTTAAGCTTGCAGGTGTTGGTGACAACCTTAAGGCTCTCCTTATGGGTATCGAACTCACAGGTAAGGTTGGCGAAAAGCAGTATAAGCATAAGCTCGTTTCAAACGGTACAGTTAATATGCTTCTCGACCTTATCGTAGGTCTCCTTGCAGGCGAATCAATCGGACCTATCCTTGAAGCAATTGCAGGTCTTGAAATTGCAGTAGTTAAGAACGGTGAAAAGACAGGCGAAACAGTTAAGCTTGATCTCACAGTTCAGGGCTTCTACAAGGAAATCAGCCGTCTTGCTTCAACAAGAAGCTATCTCCAGGGTATGGCTAATATGCTCAATGGTAAGTCATCATGGGCAGAAGTTAAGTCATTCCAGGAAGCAAATGTAAACTGGGGTATCAACAACGGTAACCTTACACAGTTTGTACAGGCTCTTGCTGGTGTTCTTACACCGCTCAACCCCGTACTCAAGCTTCTCCTTATGGGCGAAGGCACCGGTCTCAGACTCCTTGACCTCATCACAATCGGTGGCGGTAACGGATATGATTACGGTATCATTCCTCTCCTTGAAGCATTCGGTCTCACTGCAGCTGATGTTCTTACTCAGGATCAGTACGAAGCTCTTGTAGCACAGGATGAAACTCAGGTTATCGGTTATGTTCTTAACAGAATTGCTGTTTGGGCTGACAAGCTCCTCAGCAAGCCTGTAGATGAACTCCTTACAATCCTTCCCAATGTGGCATACTTCCTTTCAAATGAAGGCCTGTATCTCACAGTAAGAAACGTTGCGGCTCCCGTATTCGGTCTCCTCAACGCTATCTCAGGTATTATCCCGGGTCTTGACAACATCCTTAAGGATCTTGATCTCGGTAAGATTATCAACGGCATCGATGTAGGTAACCTTCTTGGTCCTGTTCTTGGTGCTAAGCTCGGCTTCAGAATTCCTGTAATTGACTTCTACAAGCTTGCTAAGGTAGGCTCAGGTAAGAAGGAAGTTGCAACATCACGTTCACTTGCAGCTGGCTCATTCAAGAATCCGACAGACCCGCATCCGTACATCGAAAATTATCCCGCAGGATATGAAGAATACGAGAAGAAGGCTACTCAGACATTCATCCTGTCTGATAAGGGCGATACTCTCACATACGTATTCTCATGGCTCTTCAGAATCTTTGGCGACGCTCAGAACAGAGAAGCTCTCGTTCAGTGGCTCGTAGAAGTATTCGATCTCAAGGCTGGTTCAGAACAGACAGTAAGATATGCAATTGATCAGCTCTTCAAGACTGGTGCAGCTTACGGTGTGCCCGATATCATCGTAACAGCTCTCTTCCACGCTCTCGGCTTGGCAGTAGTTGTTGACCAGGTATTCCAGGCAGACTTTGCAAGCATCCAGACAATCTTCAAGCAGCTCTTCAACGATATCGCAAACGGTTCAACTAACGTATACGGCAGCATTGCTCGTATAATGGAACAGATGACCGGTATCTGGAATGTAACAGTCGGTCCTGAAGAGGATTACGAAGACGCTAAGGATGAAGCAGAAGAATCACTCAACTGGTTCCAGAAGATCATCAAGAAGATCAAGGAATTCTTCGCTAAGATTTTCGGTATCTTTGGTTAATTCAGAAGTGATAATCTGAATCCTGAAAACAAACTTTGGCCCCCATCTCAAAAGAGGTGGGGGCTTTTGTCGTGGATTTTATAACGAAAAAATAAACCCACAGGTTGAACCTGTGGGTTTTGCTGTTATTAAAAATTAGAGAACTTCAATGCTGTATTCGTATGAATACTTTGTCTTTGCGTGCATAATGTAGGGCTCACGGAGCATTGCGTTACCCGGTGTGTCACCGCCGATACCTCTCTGCATAAGGTCGATACAAACTGTAGTCATATCCTTATGGCTGAGCTTGTGAATATGTGTAGCCTTATCGAGGTCATCGATTGAGTAGTGGTGACAGTTAATTGCAAAGGGAAGCTCACCCTTCTGAGTGAATCTGAGACCTTCACCCTCAGCATTTCTGATTTCCATATAACGAACATCAGTTCTGTGTCCGTTTTCCTGAGGACGCATGTAGTGATGCTCCATATCAGTAACACTCATCTGGAAGAGACCTACTCTTGCGCCTACACGACGGTCAATATAGTTTTCGTGGGGGCCCTTGCCGTACCACTTAACATTGTCAAATTCTCTTGGCATTGTAAGAACAGTACCGAAGCGAACCATATCCATAATGGGAGCACCCTCGTGCTTAACATCAATCTTACCGTCGGGATAAATATTGTAGATAATCTTAACATTCTTCATAGCCTGAGCAGATACTGTTGTTTCAACAAGAGCACCGTGGCTGTAAAGGTGAACGAAAATCTTTGTAGCCTTAAGTCCCTTGCTTGATCTTCTCCATGTATAGAGAGGATGGAAGGGGATAAGGGGAGGAACGAAGTTAAGGAAGTCGATATCATTATCGGTAAGAGCTCTGTAGTAGTTGGGCTTGAGAGCGCCGATAAGATAATCCTTGCCGTTCTTCTTAAGCGAAGTAAGGAAACCGCCCTTGAAGCTGTATTCAAAGTCGTCACCGTAAACTGTGAAGTCTTTTTCCTTACCGATGATTTTAACCTTTCCGTCATACTGCTTTTCTTCTTCCTTTTCAGCAGCCTTGAGAATGAACTGATCAAAGCCCTGCTCATAGCCTGCCTTTGCAAAGCGGCAATCCTCGCGTCTTAAGAATGAGAAGGTGATAATGATTTCGCCCTTTTCTTTGTCAGCACCCTTGTAGTCAAGAGTAAACTCTTTTTCTGAAAGAGGAGCAAGTGTTTCAAATTCTTCTCTGGGAAGAAGACCTTCAGCAATTTTTTCACCGTTTGATGTGATGAGATAAGCAATGTCAAACTTTGTAAGGTCTGAGAACATCTGCTTGTTCTTAAGAAGGAACTTGCCGTTAGCCTTATCAATATCCTTAACCTGAATTTCGCAGTAAACCTTTCTTACCTCGTGAATTGAGGGATGTACCTTTCTGTCAGCAGCGATAATGCCGTTTGCGTTGAAATAAACGTTACTGCCGGTGATAGCGCAGGTGTTGTAGGGAGGTTCAATCCAGATTTTCTTTTCGTCGTAGTCTGAGCCGTAAAGCCAGATATCCTCACCGTTTTCGCCCTTCTTGTGAATAGCCTGGTCAACGAAGTCCCAGATGTAACCGCCGCAGAGATTGTCATACTTTTCGAAAGCATCCATATACTCCTGGAAGTTGCCGAGGCTGTTTTCCATTGCGTGAGCATATTCACAGAAAACAACGGGCTTTGTGAAAAGCTCCTTGGGAATTGGCTTACTGTCAGCAGCAAGTGCGTTTGCAATATTGTCAAACCAGGTGATTGTGAGCGGCTCTCTTTTACCAAGCTTTTCAACCTGATCCTCTGTGGGATACATACGGCTGATTACGTCACTCTTTGTAAAGTCAAAGTCGCCCTCATAGTGGAATTGTCTTGTGTCGTCAAGCTTAAGAGCAGCCTGCTTCATTCTCATAAAGTTGCTGCCGTCACCTGCTTCGTTACCGAGACTCCACATAAATACACAAGGATGGTTACGGTCACGAAGAACCATTCTTTCCATACGGTCAACAACAGCCTTTGTCCACATAGGATTGTCACCGGGAACGTTCTTTCTTCTTACGCCGTGGGTTTCAAGGTCACATTCGTCCATTACATAGAAGCCGTATTCGTCGCAAAGGTCGTAGAAACGAGGATCATTGGGGTAATGGCTTGTACGGATTGAGTTGATATTATTCTGCTTCATAATGTTGAAGTCCTGAATATATCTTTCGTCGGGCACAGCCCAACCAAAGTCGGGGTCAAAGTCGTGACGGTTAACACCTCTGATAAGAAGAGGCTTGCCGTTGATAAGAATTTTTTCGCCAACAATTTCTGTCTGTCTGAAGCCCATACGGATAGCCTTATAGGTAACCTTTCCGTCACATTCAAGCTTAATGAGAAGAGTGTAAAGGTTAGGGAATTCAGTTGACCAGAGGTTGGGCTTTAAGATAAGCTTTTTGAATGTAATTCTGTTTGTGCCGCTGATTGTGATAATCTCTGTGTTGCCGATGATAATCGGGTCACCGTCAGTTACAAGAGAAGCTTCAATTTTAACATTCTTTGCGCCGTCTGTGTAATCCTTGATAAGAAGATCAAGGGTGAGATCAGCGTCAGTGTAATTGTTTACAAGCTCAGTTCTTACAAAGAAGTCACGAACAGTTGTCTTGGGCTCACTGTAAAGATAAACCTCACGGTAGATGCCGCAGAGCCACCACATATCCTGGTCTTCAAGGTAAGTGCCGTCTGTGTAACGGAAAACTTCAGCAGCAAGAGTATTCTTGCCGGGCACGATAAAGTCTGTGATGTCAAATTCGTGGGGGGTGAATGAGCCCTGTGAATAGCCCACATACTGTCCGTTTACAAAAACACGAAGACCTGCCTTTGCAGCACCGAAGTGAAGGAAGATTTCTCTTCCGTCCCAGTTTTCGGGAACTTCAAAGTAGGTTCTGTGCATAGCAACCTCCTGACCCTTAAGGTCAATTGAGGGGATTTTTGCTTTGTCAACAGAAATGCAGTTGGGGAATGAGTTTGCATAGTACCAGGGCTTTGTGTAGTCCTTCTGGAACTGCCATACACCGGGAATCTGAATATCTTCCCAGGTTGAATCGTCATAGTCCTTTTCTCTGTATCTTTCAGGCATTTCAACAACGCCCTTAAGCCAGCGGAACTTCCAGGTTCCGTTAAGTGAAAGCTTATAGGGAGAATCTTTTCTTTTTGCGGCGTTGTCAGCCTTGTCGTAACAAAGAGCAAGCACGTGACCGTCTTCTTTGTTTTCTTTGATTATTTCGGGGTTTTCCCAAATATACTTCATACTTTTTTCCTTTCTTAATAAAATATTATTTACCATTTTATATTGTACTAAATATAAAGCACCTTTGTCAATATTTCATCACATTAAATTAAATAATATTGAAACTTTAATTCTAATTGGTAATTTTAAATGTTAGAATAGATGTATAATAAAGCTAACACGAAAGGTGTGTGGAGAAATATGAAGAAAGTAACACCCAAAAAATTCAGTACGACCAATGAGGGCGTTTTCGAAGGCTTCGGAACAAGCATCTGCTGGTGGGGACACCGTATAGGCTATAGTGACGAGCTCAGTGAAAAGGCTGCAAGACTTTTCTTTTCAGAAGACGGTCTTGGTCTTAACATAATGCGCTACAATATCGGCGGCGGTGACGACCCTACACATAACCACATAAAGCGTTCAGACTCTGCAATTCCCGGTTATATTGACTATAACAAGGAAACAGGCGAAAAGACCTGGAATTATGAGGCCGACAGAAATCAGCTGAATGTTCTTGAGCACTGCTATAAAGCAGCGGGAAAGGATGTCTGGGTTGAGGTTTTTTCAAATTCACCTCCGTATTTTATGACAGTCAGCGGTTGTTCCTCAGGCGGAAAATGCGCTACAGATAACAACCTCAAGGAAGAATGTGTTACAGAGTTTGCTGAATACCTTGCACAGGTTTCAGAATATATAGAAACCGAAAAAGGTATAAGAATCAGAAGTGTAGCACCGATGAATGAGCCTAATACAAATTACTGGTATATGAATTCTCCAAAACAAGAGGGCTGTCATATTGACCCCGGAAAAAGACAGTCAGATGTGATTGTTGAAACAAGAAAAGCCTTTGACAAAAAAGGTCTTTCTCATATAATTGTGGCAGGGTCTGATGAAACCTCCACAAGCAGACAGGTTACGGCATATAAAAAATATACCGATGAAGCTAAAAAGGCTCTCGGCAGAATCAGCACCCATACCTATATGGTGCACAGAATGAAAACTCTTTCCGACCTGAGAAAGAAGGAGGGCTTTAATCTGTGGCAGAGCGAAACCGATTGGTCAGGTACTGCAGGTGAAAATGCAGGGGATATGGCGAGTGCTTTGTGGTTTGCTAAAAAAATAATCAAGGATATTAACGGGCTTTCACCATCGGCGTGGATAATGTGGCTTACAATTGACCTTCACAGAAGTAAGGACGGCTATGGCGGCAACACCGATTGGGGCGATTACGATGAATCAAAGGGCTTCTGGGGACTTACCTGCTGTGACCACGACAAACAGGAAATTATACTTACCCAGAAGTATTACGCCTGCGGTCAGTTTAGCCGTTACATAAGGCCGGGAATGACCCTTATACATATTGACAAGGATACCCTTGGTGCTTATGACATAGAAAACAAAAAGCTTGTAATTGTAGCGGTAAACGCAAGGGCTAAAAGCAAACGGGCAGAATTTGACTTATCTGACTTCTCGGCAGTGGGAGAAAGGGCTGAGGTCGTTGTAACCTCAGGTAATACAAAGGGCGGTAAAAAGTGGCAAAATGAGAAAGATATCGCTCTCAATGGCAAAAATCTCAAAGCCACTCTTGAACCCAACAGTGTAACAACATTCATAATTGAAAATACATCAATCTGAAAGGAAAAATAAAAATGTTAGAACAGCTTAAAGAAAAAGTATTAAAAGCAAATCTTGACCTTCCTAAATACGGCCTTGTCACTTTTACATGGGGTAACGTAAGTGAAATTGACAGAGAAAGCGGTCTTATCGTTATAAAGCCCAGCGGTGTTGAATATGACGAAATGAAAGCGGAGCATATGGTGGTTGTTGACCTTGAAGGCAACGTTGTTGAGGGTAATCTCAGACCTTCATCAGACACACCGACACATATTGAGCTTTACAAGGCTTTCCCTGAAATCGGCGGTGTAATTCACACACATTCCTCATGGGCAACCTCATGGGCGCAGTCAGGCAGAAGCATTCCCGCATACGGCACAACACATGCTGACTATTTCTACGGTCCCATTCCCACAACAAGACAGCTTACAGAAGCTGAGGTAGAAGAAGCTTATGAAAAAAATACAGGTACAGTTATTATAGAGGCCTTTGCGGGTAAAGACCCGAAGGCAGTACCCGGTGTTGTTGTAAGAGGCCACGGACCTTTTGCCTGGGGTAAGGACGCAAAAGAGGCTGTGCACAACGCAGTTGTAATGGAAAGAGCTGCCGAAATGGCGCTTAAAACAGAGCTTCTCAATCCTGAAGCAAAGCCTATAGAGCAGTATCTTCTTGATAAGCACTATATGCGTAAGCATGGTCCTAATGCTTATTACGGTCAGAAGTAAATAAAAAATAAAACGCTCAGGATGTCAGATTCTGAGCGTTTTTGTCTTCAAAGGTTGGTTGCGGTGCTGAGGTGTGACAGCTTTCTTCTTTCAGCAAAGAGGTAACGGGCAAGGGGCGCCGATTACAGAATGAAATCATTCTGTGTCCCGATAAAACATTTTGTGCCCCACACAAGGCACAAAATGTTTTATCGGGCTGCACAAGCCTTTTGAGTGAAAAGGCTTGTGCTATCGGCGCCCGTCTCTTCTCTCAAGCGCTTTTTGAAAAATAAAGGCTGTCACACCCGTGGTGCAGATGAAAACTGAGGTATTATCATCAGAAATTAACTGTAATTTATAGACACAGAGAAAAATATGTGGTAAAATCTATCTGTTATACTAAATCCAATAAAAAAGGAGTTTTTTACAATGAGAAATCTTGAAAAATACCATGGCGTTATTCCTGCTTTTTATGCTTGCTACAATGATGACGGTTCAGTAAGCGCAGAAAGAACAAAGGCTTTTGCTACATACCTTCTTGAAAAGGGTGTAAAGGGTCTTTATGTTTGCGGTTCATCAGGCGAATGCATTTATCAGAGCAAGGAAGAAAGAAAGCTTATCCTTGAAGCAGTTATGGAAGCAGTTGGCGACAAGATGACAATCATTGCTCACGTTGCTTGCAACAATACAGCAGATTCAATGGAGCTTGCTGCTCATGCTGAAAGCCTTGGCGTTGATGCAATTGCTTCAATTCCCACAATCTACTTCAGACTTCCCGAAGATGCAATTGCAAAGTACTGGAACGATATTTCATCAGCAGCTCCCAACACAGACTTTGTAATTTACAATATTCCTCAGCTTGCAGGTGTTAGCCTCACTCTTCCTCTTTATAAGAAGATGCTCGAAAATCCCAGAGTTGTAGGTGTTAAGAACTCATCAATGCCCACTCAGGATATCCAGACCTTCAAGATGATCGGCGGCGACGATGTTGTAATCTTCAACGGTCCCGATGAACAGTTCATCGCAGGTCGCACAATTGGTGCAGAAGGCGGTATCGGTGGTACATACGGTGTTATGCCTGAGCTTTTCCTCAAGCTCGACGAGCTTCTTAAGGCAGGCGACATCAAAACAGCAAACGCACTTCAGCACAAGGTTAATGCAATTATTTATGCTATGTGTGACTGTGGCTGCAATATGTACGCAGCAGCAAAGGAAGTTCTTCGTCTTCAGGGTATCGACATCGGTTCAGTAAGAGCTCCTCTTATGCCTCTTACAGAAGACGGCAAGCCCAAGGCTGCAGCAGTTAAGAAGATGATTGACGAAGCAAAAGCTGAATTTTTAGGAGCATAATTATGAACAGAGAATATTTACTTGAGGCTCAGAAATGGGCTAAGGAGGAGCTTGAAATCTGTACAAATTTCTGGCTCAAGAACGGTCTTGATAAGGAAAACGGCGGTGTTTATACCTGTCTTGACAAAGAGGGTAAAATCTACTCAACAGACAAGAGCGTATGGATGCAGGGCCGTTGCGGTTGGATTTTCGCTCACCTCTGCCACGTTTACGGCGTAAAGGAAGAATGGCTCCAGGCTTCAAAGTCATGTCTTGACTTTATGGAAAAGTACTGCATCAACCGTGAATGCGGTGATAGAATGTACTTTACAGTTACTGCTGACGGCAAGCCTCTTCGTCAGAGAAGATACTGCTTCTCTGAAGGCTTCTACTGTATCGCTAACGCTGAATATTACGGTGTAACAGGCGATAAGGAATGTCTTGAAAGAGCAAGAAAGGCTTATAAGCTTATCTATGAGCTTAACCACGGTGCAGCAGACCCCACAGGTCTTGGCGCAAAGACAATTCCCGAAACAAGAACAGGCAGAGCTCTCGGCAATCCTATGATTTTCCTCAACACAACTGCAATTATGCGCAGAGTTGACCCGGAAAACAAGGAGCTCTACGACAGATACAGCAACGAATGCATTGAAGAAATTGTTAAGTATCACTTCAAGCCTGAAATCGGCTGCACACTTGAAAGCGTTGGAATGGACGGCGAATTTATGTCAGATGTTTCAGCAGGCAGAGTTGTAAATCCCGGTCACGATATCGAATGCAGCTGGTTCCTTATGGAGGAAGCTAACTATCAGAAGAATGAAGATATTCATAAAACAGCAAGAGAAATCTTCCGTATGGCATTTGACAAGGGTTGGGATAAGGAATACGGCGGTCTTCTTTACTTCTTCGACTGTCTCGGCAATCCTCCTGAAGCTTATGAGCACGATATGAAGCTCTGGTGGCCCCACAACGAAATCGTAATCGCTTCTCTTATGGCTTACAGAGATACAAAGGAAGATTACTTCTTCGACTGCTTTGAAAAGACCTTCGAATATGTAAAAACCTACTTCTCAGAGAGAACCTACGGTGAATGGTACGGCTATCTCCGTCGTGACGGTAAGCCCACAGAACCTGCTTGTAAGGGCAGCACCTTCAAAGGTCCCTTCCATCTTCCCAGAATGCTTGTTATGATGGATAAACTTATCGGAGAAATCATAGACTGATAAAAAAGACTTTGAGGTACAGCTATGAAGAAAATTGATATCAAAACCCTTAAGGAAAGTGCAGTTTCACTGTTTGACGATTCCTGGTGTCTTATTACTGCCGGTGATGAAAACAGCTATAACACAATGACTGCTTCCTGGGGTGCTATGGGTGAATTGTGGAATGAGGATGTATGCTTTATCTTCATCCGTCCTCAGCGCTACACCTATGAGTTCACAGAGAAAAACAACAGATTTACTCTCAGCTTTTTCAGTGAGGAATATAAAAAAGCTCTCACCTTCTGCGGAAGAAACAGCGGACGTGATTGCGATAAGGCTAAGGAAACAGGTCTTACTCCTGAAGCTGTAGACGGTAGCATGGGCTTTAAGGAAAGCAGACTCACAATTGTATGCGAAAAGCTTTACTATCAGGATCTTGATCCCAAGGGCTTTATTGACAAAAGCCTTGACGGCAAAAACTATGCCCTTAAGGATTATCACAGAATGTATGTAGGAAAAATTGTTGCCGCATACGAAAACTGAAATACAAAGGGGCGTCGTCATAAGATGCCCCTTGCTTTGATTAATTATTGAGGTGAAAATATGGGACTTATTAAATGTGTATCTTCTATTGTTCTCTCATTTTTTATGGCTATAGGCTGGTGGACACCGGGAAGCCTTGAAATCAAGAATGTTCCCGAGAAAAATGAGGGCGAAACAAGAGTAATTTCCTTTAATGTAAGATGCAGAGACGATGCTCCGGGGTCAGTTAAAACCCGTTCTCAGCTTATTGTTTCTGCTCTCGGTCAGTATGCACCTGACTCCTTCGGCGTTCAGGAGGCAACGGAAGAATGGATGAAAATACTTTCAGATAATCTCGGTGACAGATATGCTTTTGTCGGTAAGGCAAGAGACGACAGCAAGGACACAGAGTACAGTGCAGTATTTTATCTTAAGGAAAAGTATGAGTGCCTTGATAGCGGTACTATCTGGCTTTCAGATACTCCCGAGGAATTCGGCTCAAAGTTTATGAGCTCTTCTCTTCCGAGAATTGCAACCTGGGCAGTGCTTAAAAACAAGGAAAACGGCAAGGTTTATACTCACATAAACACTCACCTTGACCACATTCTTGAAAAGGCGAGAGTACAGCAGGCTGAGGTTCTTTCAGAGAAAATTGCAGAGCTTAAAAAGCTTGGTACAGTTGTCTGTACAGGCGACTTCAATTCTGATGAGGGCAACGATGCTTACAATAAAATGACAGAAGCTCTTTCAGATACAAAGTATATTGCAAAGGAAAGCGACAAGGGCAGAACCTACCACAATTACGGCAGAGTGCTTTTCGGTAAAAAGCCCATTGACTTTATCTTTGTTTCTGAGGGCACAGAGGTGTCACGCTATAAAATTATTGATGAGCAGATAAAGGGTATGTATCTTTCAGACCACTATGGAATCTGTGTTGATTTAACAGTATAAAAACTGCGGAGAGTTTTTGAATAAACTCTCCGTAAAATATTGTCTTTGGTTTTATCTTGTGCTATACTGTTACTCAGCTTTTTATATTAGGAAGTGAAAAAATGTTAGGTGTTCTCGTGAATGTGGCTACGGTACTCATCGGCAGTACAATAGGCCTTATTTTTAAAAAGGGCATTTCAAAAAAATACAGCGATGCAGTAATGACAGGCATAGGTCTGTGCACTGCTTTTATTGGTGTTTCAGGTATGCTGAAGGGTCAGAATGTACTCGTTGCAATTATCTCAATGGTGCTTGGTGCACTTGTGGGTACGGCACTTGATATTGACGGAAAGCTTAACTCTGCAGGTGACCTTCTGCAGAAGAAAATGAAAAAGACAGATGACGGAAAAAGCTCAGTTGCAGAGGGCTTTGTTACTGCCAGCCTTGTTTTCTGCGTTGGTGCAATGACAATCATCGGCTCGCTTGAATCAGGACTCAAGGGCGATAATACGACTATTTTTACAAAAAGTATTCTTGACCTTTTTTCATCAATGATGCTTTCAGCCTCTCTTGGTATAGGCGTTATGTGCGCGGCACTTTTCGTGTTTGTTTTTCAGGGCGGACTTGTGCTTCTTTCAGGTCTTCTCGATACAGTGCTCAATGAAGCCGCAATTGCAGAAATTACCTGCGTAGGCTCACTTATGATTTTTGCTCTCGGTCTTAACCTTATAGGTATAGCAAAAATTAAGGTTGCAAATTATTTCCCAGCGCTGATTTTTGCACCCTTTGTATGTGTAATTTTTGACTTTCTCGGGAAGTATATTCCTGTATTTGCATAACTTTTAAGGAGATTTTCAGAATGACAACAGAAAAGAAAAACAATCTTACCGGCAGCATAATGCTGATGATTTGCGCTATAGTCTGGGGCAGCTCATTTGTGGCTCAGACAACGGGTGCAGAATTTGTAGGCCCCTTTACATTTATATCCCTCAGAAGCCTTCTCGGTAGTGTTGCACTTATTCCCGTAATTTTCATAATGGACGCACTCAAAAAGAAAAACACAGCTGAAGCTCCCGCTGAAAATCAGAAGGGTAAAAAATTCTTCCTTCTTGGGGGACTTGCTTGCGGTGTGTGCCTTACCTTTGCTTCTGTGCTTCAGCAGATGGGTCTTGATAAGGGTACATCACCGGGTAAGGCAGGCTTTATAACTGCGCTCTATATTCTTCTTGTGCCGATTTTCTCAATTGCACTTAAGAAGAAAATCCGTCCGCTTATCTGGTTTTGCGTTGCACTTTCACTCGTTGGTCTTTACCTTCTTTGTGTAACAGAAAACAGTATCCAAAGCTCAGATTTATATGTGCTTCTCTGCGCAGCCTGCTATGCAGTGCACATTCTCATAATCGACTATGTTTCACCTCATGTTGACGGTGTAAAGCTTTCAGCAATGCAGTTTTTTATTTGTGGAATTATCGCTTCAGTGCCTATGCTCTTAAATGAGGAGGTAAGCCTTGAGCTTATTAAGGCTGCAGCACCCTCAATTGCTTATTCAGGCATAATGTCAAGCGGTGTTGCATACACTCTTCAGATTTTAGGTCAGCAGAAAATGAATCAGCCCACAGTTGCTTCAATGATTATGAGCCTTGAATCTGTTTTTGCAGTAATCTCAGGTATGATAGTGCTTCATCAGATTCCCACAGCAAAGGAAAGCATCGGCTGCATTCTTATGTTTGCCGCAATTATTATTGCACAGCTTCCCGAAAAAAAGCCTACGAAGTAAGGCTTTTTTTCAGAGTTAAAAGTGGAAAGTTGAAAGTTGAAATGTGGGTCGCTTCGCTCCGAATTTATCCGTTTTAGCTTGATTTCACAATTAAACAAATAGTCCGCCAAAGCAACTTTGCTTAATTGGCGGACTTTATTTTTATCATTTGTATCTGTAAAGGCGGATATAATTTACTCATTACCCTTTTTATTGCTAGTTGCTTTCGCAGACGATGTCTGACCGATTAAACAGAAATAAAGGTGCGACCTTATTTCAACTTTCCACTTTTAACTTTCAACTTTAAAGAATAAAAAAAGAGCCCCTCGGCTCTTTTTTATTCTTGGAGTGCTTTAGCAACTGCTTTTGCAAGCTGGTCGGGGCAGGATGTGTTTTTGAATCCGCAACGGATACCTGCGAGTCTTTCAATAAGCTCGTTTGCTTCCATACCGTCAGCAAGGGCAGCAACACCCTGTGTGTTACCTGAGCAGCCACCGCTGAATTTAATATTCTTTACTGTGCCGTCTTCGATGTCGAAGGTAAGACCTCTTGCACAAACGCCCTGAGGCTTGTAATTGTATGTCATTGTTTTTATCCTCCTTATAGAATTCACCTTATTATATTAAAAGGCTTTGCCTTTGTCAAGTGAGAATATAAAGCAGAGCCATAATAAGGGTTTCGTCAGCATTGTCATTCATAAGAAGGATAATAAGAAGCATCAGAAGTGAAAAATCGTTACCTTTCATTTTCACATTGTGTCACCAAGCATAGGAATAAGTGAAAGCAGCTGCAGCATTTTTATTGCCTCGTCAGCCTTCTGTTGTTTATCTTTGCTCAAAAGGGGCTTAAGAGAAGTGATAAGCTCACAGCGTGGGTCAGTGGGTGCTGAGTTAAGCCTTGCAAGAATGCCTGCAATTTTGCTCATAGTGGCAGGGTCAATTCCTGAGAAGAGGTCACCTACAGAGCCCTGAGGAGGCTTTTTTGTTTCTTTCTGCTCACTTGTGAAAAGCTCATCAGCAAGAGAGCTCAGCTTTGCCATATCCTCTTCGGTCAGGGATGACATAATGTCGCCAAGATTATCAAGGTTAAGTGAGCCAAAGTCCATAGCCTTACTCCTTCTTTGTATATTTCTCCATAAACCTTTTCGCAAGGGGAGTGGATAGTATATCCTTTATTTTCTGCGGGTCAGACAGCACTTTTTTCAGCTGTTCACTCTGCTCTTTATCAAGGTGCTTTTGCAGAAATGCGTTGAGGTCACCGTCTGTTTTTGTGCTTTCAAGCTCAGTTTTTATATTTTCTATCTGTTCTTTAGAAAAAATTGTGTCGTTATCCATTGAAAAACCACCTGACTTGTGATAATATATCTAAGTATTCAATTCTATGAAGGGAAAGGCGGGGATATGAATGAAGGTTCTTGTTCTTTCCGATTCTCACGGTGCAGTGCATTTTCTGAGGAGAATACTCGACACTGAAGCAGAATGCGAAACTGTGTTTTTCCTCGGAGACGGACTTTCCGATATTGAAAAGGTAAAGCCTCACTATCCCGAAAAGAAGTTTATCTGCGTTAAAGGTAACAACGACTTTTACTTTCAGGAAAACCGTGAAGCATATAAATACATAGACGGTGTGACAATTATGGCTTGTCACGGAGATGCTTTCGGAGTAAGAAGCACCCTCAGAGAGCTGATTAATAAAACTGCCTCTGTAAGAGGTAATCTTGCCCTTTACGGACACACCCATCAGAGAAATCTTTACAGTGATGCTTCAACGGGCATCTTTGCTGTAAATCCCGGTGCAGTCTGCGACGGAAGGTACTGTGTGCTTGACATAGCAAAGGGTATGTTTGAATATTATCCTAAAGATATTTAACCCTGCGGGGTAAATATAAATTAATGAAGACAGAAAGGAAAGAATCAAAATGACAGCATTTTTTGACAGCTTGCTTGGATTTGACCTTGCCGTATTCGAATGGGTACAGAGCATCCAGAGTCACTTCCTTACAGCAATCATGACAACAGTTACAACTCTTGGCGATGAAGGCATCATTTTCATCGTGCTTGGTCTTGTTCTTCTTTGCACAAAGAAATACCGCAAGGCAGGTGTTAGCATTCTCGTTGCTCTTGTAGTAATGCTTCTTCTTAACAACATTGTGCTTAAAGAGCTTATTGCAAGACCCAGACCCTTCAACCTTGACCCTGAAACCTATGACTGGTGGTATGAGGTTTACAAGTATCCCTACTTCAACATCCATCAGCCCTCAAGCTACTCGTTCCCCTCAGGTCACACATCATCAGCTTTCGCAGCGGCAATTGCACTTCTCTGCCACGACAGAAAGCTTGGTATCCCCACAACAATCTTTGCAGCAATTATGGGCTTCAGCCGTATCTATGTTGAAGTTCACTACTGCACAGACGTAATCGGTGGTGCAATTGTAGGTATTATCTATGCACTTATCGGTGTGCTTATTGCAAAGCTTGTTTATCCCTATGTGGATAAGGCTTTCAACGCAGTTGCAAAAAAGCTTAAGAAAAAAGAAGCGTAAAACTTAAAGGCAGTCTGACGACTGCCTTTTTTCTGCCTAACTATTGATTTTTTCCTGATTTTATGGTAAACTAATTTCGCGACGTGAAATTAAATACCGTAAAACCGAGAGGGGAATTTGTTTTGGCAAAAATGTATTCCTTTTATTAAATTATATCCCTGAACGGTCTGTATTTAATAATTTTGCGTCGCGGCAAAGGAATGCATTTTTCGGTGCGTTCCGTTGTTGGGGCGCACTTTTTATTGTCATTAAGGGGAGAAAATAAAACAGGGAAAAGCGAACCGAAAATACAGTAAATCATATCGTCACGGCAACAGAAGGCTCGAAACTGCCTTGCTGCGCTGTGACGTTTTTTATTTATGCAACAAAAAGGCACAAAGTGTTGAATATCCCACAAAAGAAATATAATTTATTCGGTATCAATGAACAGTGCAAGTGCGGTGCTTGGCACTGGGATGAATGATATATACAGAAAAGGAGATAATGAAAATGAAAAAAAGAAACTTCAGAACAATTACTGCTCTGCTTCTTGCGCTTATGATGCTTTTCGGCTCAGTATCATTTGCAAGTGCAGAGGGCACAACAGAAACACCTGAAACAACCACAGGCAGCTATGATGAAGGCTACGATGACGGTTATAATTCAGGCTACAATGACGGTTATACCGACGGCTTCTCCGATGGTTACGGTAGTGGCTGGTACGATGGCTTCTACGGTGCGGAAGAAAACAAGGACATTTTCACAATTATCCGTGAAAGAATCGAAGAAATCAGATATAACATTCAGAATTTCTTCAAGGAACTCAGAAAGAAGTTCAGGGAAATATTCGGACTCAGCGACATTGATAAGAATTACCTTCCCTCAGCAGACACAACAAACCTCAGCGAAGATGAGAATGCTTACTATATTTGTGAAGAATTCAACGAAAAGGCTTATGCTCTTTGTTATCCCGAAAAGCCCATTAATTACACAAAGACAGCAAAGGTAGGCATTGAAATCGTAGATTGCACCGGTGGAAAGCTTGTTGCAGGCATTGCAAATCCCATTGTTGAAAATTATCTTGTTGACGAAGTTACGGAGTATGAGTATGAGCAGTATTATGCACCGGGTATGCAGTATGTATATGTAAATCCTTACGGTCTTCAGAGTGCAACAAAGACAGTTAACGAAGACGGCACAACAGATTATGAATTCCTTCTCATTGATGAAGCAACCTTCTTTGACGGTGAAGACGATTATCTGCTTGATTCCAACGGTGAGCTCACATACGGCAACTTCTACAACTACGATGTATCTGATGTTATGATTATGAGCTATCTTAATTTTGATCCCGTAAAAATCAAGCGTGCAACAATTTACTATCCCGGCACAACAGTAAAAGCAACTGCTGACGCAGAGGGCAGACTCATCACACTTGACATTCTTATGCCCGTTGAAGGCAGCGGCAAGATAAATATGGGTCTTAATGTTGAGCTTAAGGGATACAGAAACGAAGGCTTTGATATCAGCTATCCCGACTACGATTTTGATTTTGACGATGACCTTGTTCCCGATGAAACACAGGACACTCTTGAAGACGATGCAGAAGCTGCAGCAATCATCGAGGAATTTCAGGGAATAGTTAACGACACCGCAGCTGCTATTCCTGACGATGCAACACTTACAAGAACAAGAGACCTTAAAATTAAAGTTAATGACTGTCCTGCTGCAGTTAAAAGTGTAGTTCAGAATATTGTAGACGGCTTCACAGGCGAAACAACAGATACAGAAACACTCAAAAAGGGCGAAACATCTTATTTGCTTGATACTATAACTCTTTATCCTGCAGGTCTCACCACCGCTGAGAAGATTGTAAATGAAGATGGCTCAATCGACTATAACTTTGTTCTCGCAAGCGAAAAAGCAGTTTTTGATGGCGTAAGAACCTACGGTGTAAAATATGCTGACGGTGAACTCGTTGAAAGTGCACTTCAGCACCACTACATCTGCATGGGTGTCATTCCTGAAAATCTTGACCTTGGCCCTATTAAAATCAGTTCAGCTGACATTTACTACGAAGGCGCAACAATCACCGCTAAAGTTGACGCTGAGGGCAGACTTGTAAGCTACAATGTAACTTCAACAGTTGAAGGTAAAGCCACAGGCAAGGCAGCTATGATTTCAGCTACTCTCGGTGTTGCAGGCAACGACACAGAAACAATTGAAATTGTTTATGCATAACCGTATAAAATAATATGTTGCTATCACACTGTAATTTTTGCCGCGACGCAATTGCAGGTTGTGATATATAGATTCTTGCTGGTGGCTTTTCGCTATCAGCAAGGGTCGCCCCCATCAGCTCTATAGTTTCCATTTTAGGGAACGCGACGCATATAGAGGAGAAAATATTAAGAAAGGAGAAAATGATTATGCAGGATGTAATGCTTAAAGCACTTGCTTGGCCTTGGAAAATTTTACTTACCCCTTGGTTGTTTTTCTTTGTTATTCTTCCGGCAGCAATGTTCGGTGCAGACGACGAAGATTTAAACAAGATGTGGAACGGTTATTGGACCGGTTGGTAAAAAACAATAAACAACCACGCGTCAAACGCGTGGTTTTTCACATGCGGGCATAGCCCTATGTTCTTCGCAAGACGCGTTAACGCGTAAGTACGACTGCCAACTGCGTAAGATTGTTATCTGCTGCCCTTAAAAGGGCTCATT
>JBGVFK010000010.1:0-16020 GCA_045121075.1 Acutalibacteraceae bacterium
CAGAAAAGTGTGTTTGTTAAAGATAAACGGACCGTCGGGGACGCCGGTCCCTACAAATTATTTTTCACTATTGATTTTTACGGCAAAAAGTGGTAGACTATTTTTGCGACCAATTTCATAATTATTTTATCCTTTACATCAGAGAATAAACTTGGCAGAAGTGTATTCTCTATTTAACTGTATCTGATGTAAGGTTAAAGAAATTGTGTCGCAACAAACGAGGTACATTTTTTGCAGTGTGTCTCGTTTGAGACACACTTTTTATATTTAAGGAGGAAATAAAAAATGAAAAGAACAAAGAAAATCGCTCTGATAATGCTTGCAGTTGTACTTATGGCTGTGTGCTTTGTGTTTGGTGCAAGTGCGGAAAGAACTGTTGTTATCTCAGGTAATTGCGGTGCAGAAGGTGATAATGTTACTTATGTACTCTATGATGACGGTGAGCTCGTTATCAGCGGTGAAGGCGCGATGGAGGATTATGGTGAAAGTAATGGTGGAGGAGGTAGTTGGTCACCAGGAAAAATTCCTTGGTACGACTATGATGTTGTTTCAATTAAAGTTAATGAAGGCGTAACAAGAATCGGTAATGCTTCTTTTACATCTGGTTACGATAGAGAAAGCCTTTTGCAGCGTGTTGAATTGCCAGATAGTCTCGTTGAAATTGGTGAAATTGCTTTTTCTCGTTGTTCGTCTTTGGTTGATATCGTTTTGCCTGATAATTTAGTTTCTATAGGTGCGGGTGCCTTTGAATCTTGCTATAGTTTAAAAGAGATCGTAATACCTGATGGTGTATCAACAATAGAAAACAGTGCTTTCAGCGGTTGTTCAAGCGTAAAAAAGGTAGTTTTAGGCAAGGGTGTCAAATTAATTAAAACAAACGCTTTTAATTTTTATAGTAATAGTGCATTACAAATTGTAGAATACAAAGGTTCAGAAGAAGCTTTAGCAGATATTATAATTTGTTCCGGTAATGATATGTTTGTTGAGCTTTTGACAGGAAAAGCAACTGAGGAAATAACAGTAGATGGACTTATATATAAGATAATAGGTAATAATGCAGTGCTGCTCGGATATACATCTGATATCAATAAGAATCTTGTTATTCCCGTTTATGTTCAAGGTTATCCTGTTGTTGTTATTGAACCAAGAGCTCTTCAATGTGCTGAAATCACAAGTTTGGTTTTACCTGATACAGTTGTTGAAATAAACTATTATGCATTTGCTCAGTGTACAGAATTGAAAGATATTAGTTTTGGTAAGGGGTTACTTAAAATAGGAAACACGGCGTTTTCTGATTGCAATTCATTAGAGAATATAAATTTACCTGATACTTTAGAAATAATTGAAGAACAAGCTTTTTCAGAATGCGGAAATTTAAAATCAGTAATTATTCCTGACAGTGTTAAATACTTAGGTGAAGATGCTTTTTACAGATGTACACTACTTGAAACAGCAGATGTAGGCGATGGTGTTGAAACTATAGGTCGTTATGCTTTCGGTAAATGTTGGAGCCTTAAATCGATTAGATTAGGTAAAAATGTTAAAAATATTGAATATGATTCGATTGTGATTTGCACAAATCTTGTGGAAATAATAGTGGATGAAGAAAATCCGTATTTTTATAGCGACGAAAATGGAGCTCTTTATGACAAGTTAAATTCAGTTCTGATAAAATATCCTGAAGCAAATCCTGCTGAAAGCTATAAAATCAAAGAAGGAACAAAAGAAATAGGAATGTTAGCATTCGGTAACAATCTGTATCTCCAAAACATTGAAATACCCTCATCAGTTAAAACGATTGCTGAGGGAGCTTTCCAGTTATCAAGCGGATTGAAAGAAATTACAATTCCAGAAACAGTAGAGTTTATAGGAGCACAGGCATTTATCGATTCGTTTTCTCTTGAAAAAATATATTTCTTAGGCGAAAATCTAATAATCGATGAACCTTATTTAACTGGTGTTGAATGGGAATTAAGCGAAATGACTTTTGTTGAGCTTGCTGAACTTTTCAGACAGATAGGTATAGCTGAAGATAATGGTGATTTTGAAAAATCAGATGAAATATATAACGTAATTTTTAAACATTTCTTAGCGCCTGAAGAAGGAGTGAAGTTCAAAGCCGTTTTCTATGTGCATGATGATAGTAAGACTTATTCAGCAGAAAATTATGCAATTGAAAATGGTATGCCTTATGACCGTTGTCATTTCTACGCTGATGAATGGAATTACGATTACGACAATATGGTAAGATACCGTGAATGCACATTTGCAGAGTGTAGTGCAAGAATTGAAGAACCCCTCGAATCAACCGAAAACGGAGATGTTGAAATCATTGAACCTGTTGATCCTGATACCGATTTTGAGGTGGAAGAAATAACAGGTGAAAACTTCCTTCTTGTTGAAGAAAAGGTTGTAAACGGCATCGAGGGTAATGTTGAAGTTCTCAAAGCATTTGATATCAACCTTAAGAATAGCGAAGGCGTTCATGTTCAGCCCAACGGCACAATTAAGGTTAAGCTTCCCAACGATTGGAGCAAGAATGGTATTTATAAGGTTTACCGTGTGAACGATGACGGAACACTCACAGATATGAATGCTTACCGTGAGGGCAGTCACCTTGTGTTTGACACAGACCACTTCAGCATTTATGTAATTGTTTTTGTTCCCGATGAAACAACGGAACCGGAGCCTGAAGTGCCTGATACACCTGCAGAGCCGGATACAGAAAGCTGCGACTGCATCTGTCACGCAACAGGTTTCCTTAACAGAATCCTCGCTTTCGTGTACAGAATCTTCTTAAAACTCCTCGGCACAGCACCTGTTTGTGCTTGCGGTGCAGCTCACTATTAATAGTATTCATGCCCTCTCTTTAAACGGAGAGGGCATTTTCATAATAAAAAATGAAAAATCATAAGCGAGCAAATCATATGAAAATCAAAGAAAAACAGAGAAAAACGAAGGAAGTAAAATGTAAATCAAATTTTTAATAAAAAGGGGTTGACATTTTTTTCGTCTTATGATAATATATGCGAGCATTAAAAATAATCTATTGGAGGAAAAAGCTATGTCAACTTATATGCCCAAGGCTGGCGATATCACTCGCAGCTGGTATATCATCGACGCAGAAGGCAAGACTCTCGGCCACGTTGCAGCAAAGGCTGCTGACCTTCTCAGAGGTAAGCACAAGCCCACATTCACACCCAACGCTGACTGCGGCGACCACGTAATCATCATCAACGCTGATAAGGTTGTTCTTACAGGTAAGAAGCTTGATCAGAAAATGTACTACCATCACACAGGTTACATCGGTAACATGAAGAAGGTTAAGTACTCAACACTTATGAAGACAAAGCCTGAGTTCGCAATGACAAAGGCTATCAAGGGTATGATCCCCGACAACACACTCGGCAGAAACGCACTTACAAGACTTCGTGTATACGCAGGTGCAGAGCACGCTCACGCAGCTCAGAAGCCCGAAGTAGTTGAACTTTAATAGGAAAGGGAGGACAAAAGAATGTACGAAACAACACCGTTCTTCTACGGCACAGGTAGAAGAAAGAAATCAGTTGCCAGAGTTCGTGTATACGCTGGTACAGGTAAGATCACAATCAACGACAGAGATATCGACGATTATTTCGGTCTTGAAACACTTAAGCTCATCGTTCGTCAGCCTCTCAACCTTACAGGTACAACAGAGAAGTTCGACATCGTTTGCAGAGTTGCAGGCGGCGGTGTAACAGGCCAGGCTGGTGCTATCCGTCACGGTCTTTCAAGAGCTCTTCTTCAGTATGACGAAGAACTTCGTCCCGCTCTCAAGAAGGCTGGCTTCCTTACTCGTGACCCGAGAATGAAGGAAAGAAAGAAGTACGGTCTCAAAGGCGCTCGTCGTGCTCCCCAGTTCTCAAAGAGATAATTTTTCCCGAATGGGATTTGCGCAGAAACAGTCTCCACAAACGTGGGGGCTGTTTTTTTTGAATGAAGCATTTGCCGATGGCAAATATGAAGCAGAGCCTTACGGCTCCATGAAGCGGCAACAAGTTGCCATGAAGCACAAGGCTTTGCCTTGCATTGAGCATAGCCGTGTGATATAATATGAATCAGAAGGAAATATGGTTTATCAAAGGTGTATATTATGAAATTCAATGAATGTTGGAAAATACCCGAAAATGCGAAAGAGTTTTTTTCTCCAAAAAAAGAAAAAGAACTTAAAGAAAAATACGGGAAATGCTATACTTTACATACGATAGTAGGCATTGTTATTTTGCTGAGTCCTTTTATTGCTTTTTTATTTATTGCTCCGCTTAACGAGGCTTCTACAAATTTTTATAATATCTTGGGTGCGATTGGTGGCTTTCTCGGTTTCGTGGGTTCGATTTCAATAGGCATAGGTCTTCTAAATATTTTTATGATATTAGTAAAACAGTATTTAGGACATTTGGTAACTATAATTGCACTTGTTGGTGGAATAGTATTAGATTGTATCGGATGGCTTGTATTGTCATTCGTCAAATAGCTTAAATTGCATAACTATTCTTAACCCCGAGGTGATACTATGCTCGAACAAATGGCTGACTTTTTTGAAGCCCGACTTGATTTTTACGATGAACATATGATTAACGATATTGAGGGTGCAAAGGAATTTTATCCCTTTACCGCAGACTGTCTGCCAAAGGAGAGTGGAGTATCTGTGCTTGACTTAGGCTGTGGCACAGGACTTGAGCTTGAGGAGTATTTTAAGCTTAATCCCACGGCAAAAATAACAGGTATTGACCTTTCAGAGGGTATGCTGAATGCTCTCAAGGAAAAGTTTACCGATAAAGAAATCACTTTAATTCAGGGTTCATATTTCGATGTACCCTTCGGTGAAAGCAAGTTTGATGCGGCTGTGTCCGTGGAATCTCTTCATCACTTCACAAAAGCGGCAAAGCTACCGCTTTATAAAAAGCTCTGTGCTTCTCTAAAAGATGGCGGTTATTTTGTCCTGACGGACTACCTTGCTCCCGATGATGAATACGAAAGCTTTTATCAGAATGAGCTTATCCGCCTTAAAGCTGAGCAGGGAATAACCGACAGTGAGTTTTATCATTACGACACACCACTTACTGTCGCTCACGAAACTGAGGCACTGCTTGAAGCAGGCTTCAGCACTGTTGAAGTGCTCAACAGTTGGGAAAATACATATACACTCAAAGCAAGTAAGACTGCACAATAAAAGTGCAGTCTTTTCCATTTTTTTACAGTATTTCATATTTACTACACTTTAGGGAAATATAATAACCCACAGATGATGCATAAAAGGAACGTTTTCAGCATTATCATCAAAAACTTAATATACTTGAAAAGCAAATCTTAAGCCGTAACAGTTTACTTTCCTTTTCGATTGTGTTACAATGTGTAATGTATGTGAAAAAGGAAAGGACGATGAAATTTGGCAGGAAAAAAGAGAATAGTCTGGATTGACCAGCTGCGAGGCCTTGCCTTCTATACGGTTATTCTTGGACATATGTCAATAGGTAAAGGGCTTAAAAACTGGATGTATTCCTTCCATATGCCTTTGTTCTTTATGATATCAGGGCTTAACCTTAACATTGAAAGAGTTTACAGAACAAGCTTTAAGGATTACACCCTGCGCCTTGCAAAGAAGATGCTTGTGCCGTATCTCTGGCTGCAGATGATAAGCTTTGTGCTGAGACAAATTGTTGCCTTTATAAACGACAAGCCGGTTAAGGTAAGAGAGTTTCTTGTTGGCATTTTCGTAGGTAACAACAACCTTGTCGGAGCACCTTCAAACCCTCTTTATTATGTTCTGCTGCTGTTTCTGGCGCAGGTTGGTCTGTGGTTTGTAATTCGTATTGCAAAGGGTCACAAGGCTTCTATAGGGGTAATTCTCAGCGTTTTATCCGTTGGCAGTGTGTGCCTTCAGAGAATCGACATTCCCTGGCACGTTAATGTTGTGCCCACAGCTATGTTTCTCATCTTCATCGGCAGACTTCTTATGGATGCCTACCTTCCTGTAAGTGAAAAGCTTGCAAAAATGAACAAGGGAGTGTATTTCGGAATCTGCGGTGTACTTCTTGCTGTTGGTTATATTCTCAGTCGTTATAACGGAAGAATTTCAATTCACGGCAACTATTACGGTGAGGATTTCATAATCTTTGTTGTGTGTGCAGTGGCTTCAAGTGTTGCAATTGCTATGCTTGTTATGCTTCTTCCCGAAAACAAGACACTTACCTTTATAGGTGCAAACACCTTCTTCTATATGGGTATTCACAAGCCCTTACTGCTGGTGTTTGAAGCTGTTGCAGGTAAGTATGAGGATCATCCCGTGTTCCTTATTGTGGGTTCACTTGTGTGCTTCTTCGGTCTTGTTCCTGTTACAAAGCTGTTTGTTAAATTTATGCCTTATACCTGCGGCAACAGTCTTTTTGAAGAAACAACACCCGTTAAGATTTTCAAGTATATTGCAGTAGCTGCAAGCGGTATAGTTCCGTATTGCTACCTTGTGGAAAACCTTGTTTCAGATAATATGACTCTTAAAATTGTTGCAGGTGCAGTTTTTGTTGTAATTGTAGTTGTAACCGAAAGAGTATTCACAAAGCTGTTGCCCTTTATGTTCCTTAAAGAAGAGAGAAGAAGATAAACCTTCAATATGCATCATACTTTTACTTCCGTTTTGAAGAAGGGAAAAAGTATGGCTGAAAAAAAGAGAATAGAATGGATTGATACTCTAAAAGGCTTTTCTATGTACACAATTATTCTGTGTCATCTTAATTTGTATAAGCCCTTGAGAAACTGGTTGGTATCCTTTAATATGCCAATCTACTTTATGACAACCGGTGCAACGCTGAATGTTGAAAAAATCAGAAAAGCACAGTTTGGCGATTATTTTTTCGGACTTGTAAAGCGACTTCTTGTGCCGTACTTCTGGTTACAGATGCTAAGCTTTCTTACAAGATACGCAGTGAATCTTGCAGGCGCCCATAAAGAAGTGCCCGTTGTGGATTATCTGAAAGGTATTCTTATCGGCAACAACAAAATTATCGGCACACCCTCAAATCCTCTTTATTATATTTTTATGCTCTTTGTGGCACAGATAGGGTTGTGGATTGTTATTCGTATAACTAAGGGTCACAGAGGGTATATGGCGGCAATTCTGACACTGTTAAGCCTTATCAGTATCTGCACTCAGAATGTTGCAATGCCCTGGCATATAAATGGTGTACCCAACGTAATGCTCAGCATTTTCATCGGCAGAATCCTTATGGATATTTACCTCGATAAAAAAAGAACCTTCAACTCAATGAGTAACGGCAGATGCATTGTGGTCTGCACTGTGCTTCTTGCAGCAGGTTATTTCATAAATATCTATAACGGCACACCGTCAACTCACGGTAACAGCTTCGGTGAGGAGTATATCCTTTATCTTATGGGTGGCTTTTCAACCTGCGTTGCCTTTGCACTTATAGCTATGAGGCTTAAAACAAGTAAGCTTTTCTCGTTTGTAGGTATGAATACACTTTTCTATATGGGTATTCATAAGCCTGTGCTGCTCTTGTTTGAAGAGATTTTTGAAAAATATGAGGATAGTATGTTGTTTGTGGTGCCTGCGTCAATTGTGTGTCTGTTTATGCTGATACCTCTTGCAAAGCTTGCTAACAAGTATTTCCCATACATCAACGGTAATGTTATCAGAAACGAAACTATACTTATAAAGATAGGAAAATATCTGGCTGTTGCAGCTGCTTGGGCAGTGCCTTACCTTTATTTCAATAACCACTTTATGGATGGAATTCTCCGTGAAAAGGCGAGCACTCAGGTGGCTTCAGCTGTAGCGTACCTTGTGCTTGTTGCAGTGGCAACTACTCTTATTGATAAATTTGCACCTTGGATTTTCCTTGATGAAAAGAAAAAATCTAAAGCATAAAATTAACCCACCGTAAAATTACGGTGGGTTTACTATTAGTAGTCTAGTTTATTTTGCAAGCTCGTATGTGTCCTGAGCGATGAGAAGCTCTTCATCTGTAGGAATTACGAGAAGCTTGAGAGCTGAATCTTCTGTTGAGATTTCAATTTCCTGACCTCTTACGCTGTTTGCTTCTTCACAGATTGTTGTGCCGAGGAAGCCGAGCTTTTCAGCAACTCTTGTACGGTAGTGGGGGTTGTTTTCACCGATACCGCCTGTGAATACAACTGCGTCAACACCGCCCATAGCAGCAGCGAAGCCGCCGATTAACTTAACAAGCTGGTGGCAGAGCATATCTTCAACCATCATTGCTCTCTTGTCGCCATTTCTTGAACGACCTTCAATTGTTCTGTTGTCGCTTGTTGCTGTGCCGGGAATTTCGTTCCAGTTTTCGTCATATTCAGCTGTAAGACCGAGCATACCTGACTTCTTGTTAAGGATGTTGTCTACTTCCTTAGCTGTAAGACCTTCTCTTTCGCAGAGAACAGCGATGATAGCGGGGTCAATTGAGCCTGAACGTGTGCCCATCATGATACCTTCAAGGGGAGTAAGACCCATTGTTGTGTCGAAGCACTTGCCGCCCTTGATAGCTGAAATGGAAGAACCGTTACCGAGGTGGCAGGTTACAACTCTGAGCTCGTCAGCATTGTACTTGCCGGGATACTTCTTCATAAGGAAGTCGGTTGTTCTTGCACTTACATATCTGTGGCTTGTGCCGTGGAAGCCGTACTTTCTGATGCCGTGCTTCTTGTAGTATTTATAGGGAAGAGCATACATATATGCGCATTCGGGAATTGTCTGATGGAAAGCTGTATCGAATACTGCAACCTGAGGAATACCCTTCATAATGCTTTCGCAAACTTCAATACCTGTAAGGTTAGCAGGGTTGTGAAGAGGGCCGAGAGGGATACATTCTCTGATAGCTTCCTTAACTGCTTCGTCAACAAGAACGCTGCCGCTGAACTTTTCACCACCGTGAAGAACTCTGTGACCAACAGCTGCGATGTCGTTCATTGAATCAAGAACGCCGCCGTTTTCCTTGTCTGTAAGTGTTTCGAGAAGGATTGTGATAGCATCGTTGTGGTCCTTTGCATCAACGGGCTTCTTGTTAAGAACCTTAACCTCTTCGCCGTCCTTATCGATTTTGTGTGTGAATGTGCAGTCAGTACCTATCTGCTCGAAAATACCTTTAGCAAGAACCTTTGCTTCGGGCATTTCAAACACCTGATATTTCAGTGAGGAAGAGCCTGCGTTGATAATTAACTCCTTAAAACTCATTTTAACTTAGCACTCCTTTGATTTATTGTGTCTGGGTTTTAAATACAACCTTAATTATATCACATCTTTTATGATTTTTCTATATATTATAAAGTTTTTTATGTTTTGAACAAAAGTTTTTTTGAGTCTGAAAGCTGTGAAGATAGGGGTGAAATACAATTTTTGTGAAAAGTATATAGTTTTTTAGCTTCGGATTGGTGATAATGACCTTTTAATGGTAAATAGTTACAAAAGAAAGAAAAATTGTTTGGTAGGTTTGGCTATTGCACTGTTTATTTTAAAGTGCTATAATATGCCTTGTCAATTGGAAACGTAATAAGCTATCGGCTTTTAAAATGAGAAATATATGATATGAAGAAAGAGACTGCCCGAAACGGCAGTCTTTTTGCTTTGGGTAATTTGATAAACAAAATCCCTCATCAACTGATGAGGGATTGCTTTGTTATATAGGTTTAATTATTTTGAAAGTCCTGTACCTGTCTTCTTTGTAGCACCCTTGATAACAAAGAGAGTACCAATCATAAGAGCGATTGAGATGGGAAGAACAATGTACCAGTTGGGGATGAAGCCTGCAAGCACATAGCTTACTGTTGAAACGGCAGCAACTGTAAGTGCATAGGGAAGCTGAGTTGAAACGTGGTTGATGTGGTCGCACTGTGCACCGGCTGAAGCCATGATTGTTGTATCTGAAATGGGTGAGCAGTGGTCACCGCAAACAGCACCTGCCATACAAGCTGAAATTGCAACGATTGTGATGGGCTGACCTGCACCGAATACGCTGAGTACGATGGGAATAAGAATACCGAATGTACCCCATGATGTACCTGTTGCAAATGAAAGACCAACAGCGATTACGAAGATGATTGCGGGAAGGAATGCCTGGAATGAGCTTGCGCTGTTTTCAATAAGCTGAGCGATGAAGATCTTAGCGCCGAGTGAGTCTGTCATAGCCTTAAGTGTCCAAGCACAAGCAAGAATCATGATTGCGGGAACCATAGCCTTGAAGCCTTCGGGAAGTGATTCCATAAGATCCTTGAACTTAAGAACTCTTCTGAGAAGATAATAGATAACTGTGATAATGATTGTAATACCTGCACCGTAAGCAAGACCTACTGAAGCGTCTGAGTTTGAGAATGAATCAATAAATGTTTCACCGCTGAAGAAACCGCCTGAGTAAATCATACCGATTACACAGCAAACGATAAGAACAATAATGGGGAATACAAGGTCGATAACCTTGCCCTTGGGATTAGCAGCCATTTCTTCAACAGCCTGCTTTGTACCGCTTGTGAAAAGGTCGCCCTTTTCTTCAGCATTCTTTTCGTGTGTCTTCATGGGGCCGTAATCGAACTTCATAAGAGCAAGGAATACCATCATAATGATAGTGAGAATTGCGTAGAAGTTGTAGGGGATAGCCTGAATGAAGAGCTTGATGCCGTTTTCAGCGCCTGCACTTCTTGCAAAGCCTGCAACTGCTGCAGCCCATGATGAAATGGGAGCGATGATACAAACAGGAGCTGCTGTAGCATCAATAAGGTATGAAAGCTTAGCTCTTGAAACCTTGTGGCTGTCAGCAACGGGACGCATAACTGAACCAACTGTAAGGCAGTTGAAATAGTCGTCGATGAAAATAAGCACGCCGAGAGCGATTGTAGCAAGCTGAGCGCCTACTCTTGACTTGATGTGCTTTGTTGCCCAACGGCCGAAAGCAGCTGAACCGCCTGCCTTGTTCATCATTGATACAAGAGCACCAAGGAGAATAAGGAAGATGATGATACCCATATTGTATGAGTCTGCAACGTTAGCAACGAAACCGTCAGTAATTACATGGGTGATTGTTGTTTCAAAGTTGCCGCCTGAGTAAATAAGACCGCCAACAATAATACCGATTACAAGTGATGAGTAAACTTCCTTTGTAATAAGAGCAAGAGCGATAGCAACGATGGGGGGAAGAAGTGACCAGAATGTTGCATACTGGCTGATTGATTCACGAACCTTAGCGAGAGCTGTTTCAAGGTGAGCCTTAAAATCAGGGTCAGCTTCAAGGTTATCAGCATAACCGCCAACATATTCGAGAGCACTGTCTCCGTCTGCAAGGTCGTAGTCAACTGCATCTTCACCTTCACCAAGTGTGAAAACAGTTTCCTGACCTGCAGGTTCTGTAGCAACACCTGCTATAAGAGTAGCAGTATCTGCTGTTTCGTCAGCAGCAAAAGCTGACATGGGGAGTGCGAGAGCAAAAATAACCATAAAAGCAAGAATTATTTTTGCAATGTTTCTTTTGGATTTCTGCATTTTTGTTTTTCCTCCGTTTTAAAAATTAAAGAGAGATTCTCACAAAGGGAAAATCTCTCATAACTTATAATATAAGCTGATAGCTCTCCGCCTTGTGCGACAGCTGCTGAGATGTTATCTCAGCACCCAGCAAAGCCCTTCTCAAACAAGGCTTGCTTCGGCATAAAACCCTTTCACTTTACTGTTAACGTCTTTTGAGAAACTGAGTAAAGCTACTGATGTTTTACGCACCTCTATCTTATTACATTATATTATACATAAAATTTTATAAAAATCAATAGTAAACTTATTTTAACGGCAGCCATACTCTCATTTGTGTTTCACCTCTGTTGCCCCAGAGATAATAGGGAATAAGGGTGATTTTTTCTTCTTTGAATGTAGGCTTTTCTGACGAATAAAGTGAGGAAGCCTTTTCTCTTCTGAATCCATCTGCTTTGAGGATAACTGTGGGGACAGGACTGTCTGTTTTCTCTTCAGTAAAGCCTGAATTTTCATTGAGATAAATAGAAAGCACATCGTCCGCGTTATCCTTACCCTCTGCGCAGTAAACAAGCGGTCCTCGCATAACTGCACCCATACCGCTGAGGGTAGGAATTTTATCTGAGGGATAAATTATTTTTGCACTGCCGTCAAGAGCCATAACTATTTTTGTTTCATTTTCTACAGTGAAATAAGCATAGCCGTCTTTTAATTCTGGAGTAACAGCTTTACCGTTTAAGGTGAAGTTTGTTTTTTCGCTCCATGAGGGCACACGCACTGCAAAATTTCCCTTGCCTTCAATACTGAACTTAACTGAAAAATCGTAGGGATACGCTGTTGTAACAGTAAGCTTCATTCCGTTTCTGAAGCTTACCTTACCGCCTGAATAAAGGTGACAGAAAGCAGTGTCGCCTTTTTCTCCGAAGCTGTATTTACCGATGGAGGTTACAAGCCTTGCAACATTCGGCGGACAGCAGGCACAGGTATACCAGCCTGGCCTCTGAGTGAGCACGTGATGATGAGTAACTGCTTTCTGCGTAATACCGGGAATAACCTCAAGGGGATTTACATAGAAAAATCTTTTTCCGTCGCTTTCCATACCTGCAAGCACAGTGTTATAAAAAGCTTTTTCCATAATATCTGCATATTCGCCCTTGATTTCATTCTGAAGCATACGCGCAGCAAAAAACATAAGCCCGATTGAAGCGCAGGTTTCTGCATAAGCGGTGTCTGAGGGCAGGTCATAATCCTCAGTAAATGCTTCACCGTGGCAGGTTGAGCCGATAGCTCCCGTAAGGTACATACGTTTTTCTGTAATGCTTTTCCAAAGAGTTTTGCAGGCTTTGAAAAGCTCCTTATCATCCTGCTCTGAAGCAAGGTGAGCCATAGCCGTGTAAAGGTAAACTGCTCTTACGCTGTGGCCTACAGCGTCCTTCTGCTCTCTTGCGGGCAGATAGCTCTGCTGATAGTGCTTGTTTCTGCCGTCTCCACCCCATACACTCCAGCTTCTGCTTTTAACCTCATTTATATAAAAATCGCTGTCTACACCTCTGACATCAATGAAGTGATTTGCAAGGGTAAGATACTTTTCATTTTTGGTGATCTCATAAAGACGAAGAAGGGCAAGCTCAATTTCAGGGTGTCCTGGATAGCCCTCGTGACCGTTTTCGATAAATACATTGTAAATGTGGTCGGCATTTTTCTCGCAAACCTCAAGAAGATTTCTCTTGCCGGTTGCTTCAAAGTAAGCACAGCCCGCCTCAATCATATGCCCTGAGCAGTAAAGCTCGTGACCCTCAAGAAGATTTGTCCATCGCTTATCCTTGTCCTTGATAGTGTAGAATGTGTTGAGATAGCCGTCAGTGTCCTGAGATGAAGCTATAAGGTCTATAAGCTTATCTGCCTTTTCCTGAAGCTCCTTGTCAGGCTTTACTGTAAGACTGTAAGAAACAGCTTCAAGCCATTTTGCGGCATCGCTGTCCTGAAAAACCATACCTCTGAAGCCTTCTGCAGGCTCTTCGCCCTTAAGCACTCTTGAAGCATCCTCAAAGTTTTTTATAACGTGGCTTTCAGCCGCACCCTCAACCTCATCGCAGAGCACCTTGTACTGATAAGGAATAACAGTGTCGCTTATAAGCTTCTGCAGCTTACCTGTGAATGAGCCGTCTGCTTTATATGAATTGACAAGTGAAAGGAACATTTTGTTCATAAAAACACCCTCTGTCTGCATTAAAGTTTATTAAATTATAGCAGAAAACCCACTTCTTGCCTATATTCCTCGGTTCTCTTTACAAAATATTCATATGTTTTTGATATACTAAAATGAATTTTTATGTCTTAGCAAAAAAATCAAGACGAAAAAGAAGAGAGAAAATCGCGGAGGAAATTGTAGTGATAAGATTACTGAAACGACTGAAGGAAATCAAAGGTACAGCAATTCTGGCAACATTTTTTGCAATTCTTGCTCAGGTGGGCGGACTTGTGCTGCCGCTTCTTATGTCCGATATTATCAATAACGGCATAATGAACGGTGATGTTGATTACATTAAAAAAATGGGAATTATTATGATGGCAATTTCTGCTGTCAGTGTTGTAATCAGTGTTTTCAACAGCTTCTTTTCAAGCAAAACAGCGGCACTTTTCAGTAAGTCCCTCAGAAAAAGCCTTTTTGTAAAGGTTGAAACTCTTTCAAAGGGTGACATTGAAACAATCGGCACACCCTCACTTATTACACGCTGCACAAACGACGTAAGAATTGTGCAGGATTTTGTGCTTCAGGGACTTCGTATGATTATAACTGCACCTATTATGCTCGTTGGCGGTGTGGTTATGACCTTTGTGCTTAATGCTCGCCTTGCCCTTGTTATTTTTGCGCTGATTCCTCTTATTGCAATTATTGCAGGCATTGTTATCAAAACAGTTATTCCTATGTTCAGAAAAAGACAGAAAATGCTTGACGGAATCAACCGCTTTATAAGAGAAAAGCTCAGCGGTATCAGAGTTATCAGAGCCTTCAACAAGCAGGAATTTGAGGATGCAAAATTTGAAGAAAAGAATATGGACTTCTCAGGTCTTACCCTTAAGTTCAACAGAATTATGTCTGTGCTTATTCCTGTGGCTACTCTTCTTCTTATCTGCGGTCTTGAGCTTCTTGTAATTCTTGCTACAAAAAATCTTGATACACTTGATGTTGTAACACAGAGAACTGAGCTTGTTTCAGCAATCGGTGACCTTCAGGCGTTCATTACATATATGCTTATGATTATCTTTGCAGTTGTTATGGCTGCAGCTATGTTTGTTATTATTCCCAGAGCGAGAATTTCAGCTCTCAGAATCTGCGAGGTGCTTGACCTTACTGCAAGTGTAACTGACCCCGAAGCACCCAGAACCGCAGATGAAAGCAAAAAGGGTACGGTTGAATTCAGAAATGTAACCTTCGCTTACGAAAACGCAGAGGCTCCCGTGCTTGACAATATTTCCTTCACTGCCGAAAAGGGTAAGGTAACTGCAATTATCGGCGGTACCGGCAGCGGTAAATCAAGCCTTATTGCAATGGTGCCGAGATTCTTTGACGCAACAAGCGGTCAGGTGCTTTTTGACGGTGTTGATGTAAGAGATTACGCCCAGGATGACCTTCGCTCAAGAATCGGTTTTGTGCCTCAGAAGGCTTGTCTTTTCAGCGGCAGCATTGAGGATAATCTTCGTTTCGGTGACGAAAATGCAACCGAAGAGCAGATGAGAAAAGCACTTGACATTTCCTGTAGCAGTGAGTTTGTAAATAAGCTTAGCGACGGAATGCAGTCCTTTATAAGTCAGAACGCAAATAACCTTTCAGGCGGTCAGAAGCAGCGCCTTTCAATTGCAAGAGCACTTACAAGAAAGGCTGAGGTTTATATTTTTGACGACAGCTTTTCAGCTCTTGACTTTGCAACTGACGCAGCCGTAAGAGCTAACATCAGAAAGAATATTGACGCAACAATCATTATTGTTGCACAGAGAATAGGTACAATCCTCGACGCGGATAAGATAGTTGTCCTCGACCAGGGAAAAACAGTTGGTATCGGCAGACACGAGGAGCTTATGGAAAGCTGTGAGCAGTACCGACAGATTTATATCTCTCAGATGGGAGGTGCTGAATAATGAAAAAGCAGAAGAAAAATCAGCTTCCTGAATATAAGGACAAGTACGCAGCATACAGAGATAAAAACGATTCAAAGGATAAGCCCGAAAATCTCCTTAAAACTGCAAGAAAGCTTTTAGGTCTGCTTAAGGGCAAGGGCGTTGCAGTAATCTTCACAGTTATCTGCGCTGCAGTAAGCTCATATCTCAGCATCCTCGGACCTGACTATCTTGGTAAGGTAATTGATGTCCTTGCAGTACAGATTGAAAACAAAATAAATACCGGCGTAATGGATTTTGGTCCCATTGAGGATATTCTCAGAGTAATTCTTGTAGTTTACGCAGGCAGTGCAATTTTAAGCTTCTTCCAGCACTTTATTATGGCA
>JBGVFK010000011.1:0-21612 GCA_045121075.1 Acutalibacteraceae bacterium
TTCAAGGCAAAGCTTCTTAAGGACCTTTACTACAGCCTTACAGAGGAAGAAAAGGATATTCTTACAGACGCATGTAAGATTTTCAGTATGAAGGGTCACGATGTTCACCTTGTTGAAGGCGAAGTTCACAACATCAAAATCACCTATCCGTATGACCTCAGAGTTGCTATGACTCTTCTTGAAGAAGGCAAATAATCAAAAGCTTAATCTGAAAGGACTTAAAATATGTTAAATACAATATACAGATTGACTCAGCCGAGAAAATTTGAAATTGCATTCAGCGATATTGATATTTTCAGCGGTGATATTATTGTAAGACCCACCTATCTTTCAATCTGCAACGCAGACCAGAGATACTACCAGGGTACTCGTGATGCTAAGGTTCTTGCACAGAAGCTTCCTATGGCGCTTATTCACGAAGGTGTCGGTGAGGTTGTATTCTCAAGAGACGATAACTTCAAGCCCGGTGATAAGGTTGTTATGGTGCCCAATACACCTACAGAAACTGACGACATTATTGCTGAAAACTACCTTCGTTCAAGCAAATTCAGAGCAAGTGGCTTTGACGGCTTTATGCAGGAATATATCTCAATTCCCGCTGACCGTCTTGTAAAGCTCCCAGATGATATTAATCCTGAGGTAGCTTCATTTACTGAAATTGTTTCAGTAAGCGTTCACGCAATTACCCGTTTTGACAAGATCGCTCACTCAAGACGCAATGTTATCGGTGTATGGGGCGACGGCAACCTCAGCTATATGACCTGCATCTTCCTCAGAAAATTTTTCCCTGATGCAAAGATTTATGTTTTCGGTATTGTTCCTAAGAAGCTCAGCGACTTTACATTCGTTGATGAAACCTTCCTTACAACTGAAATTCCCGAGGATCTTAAAATCGACCACGCTTTTGAATGTGTTGGCGGTAACGGTTCTCAGGTTGCAATCAACCAGATTATTGACTACATCAATCCCGAAGGCACAATTTCAATTCTCGGTGTAAGTGAATATCCGGTACCTGTTAATACTAGAATGATGCTTGAAAAGGGTCTTCGTATGTTCGGCAGCTCAAGAAGTGGTCGTGAAGACTTCCAGAAAACTGTTGATATGTATGAGCAGTATCCAGATATCGTTGAGTATCTCAGCCATATGGTTGGCGTTGTAAAGCCCGTAAGAAATATCAAGGATATTATGGAAGCCTTTGACCTTGACACAAAGAAGGCGTTCGGCAAAACCATTATGAAATGGGAAAAATAATTCAATACGGCGGTCACATGACTGCCGTATTTTTATAAAGATTGGAGAAAAATATGAAAGCAACAGATATTAATATAAGAGATCCGTTCATTCTCAAGGAAGACGGAATTTATTACCTTTACGGCACAAGAGCCAAGCACTTTGGCAGAAAAGTCGGTGGTTTTGACGTTTACACTTCAACCGACCTTGAAAATTGGAGTGAACCGCACGAATGCTTCAATTCAATTGAGCACAGAATGAACATCGAGGTTAACTGGGCTCCCGAGGTTCACAAATATAACGGGGCATATTATATGTTCGCAACTTTCACACGTGAAAACAAATTGAGAGGTACCTTTGTTCTTAAAGCAACTTCACCTAAGGGACCCTTCGAGCCCTATAGTGACGGTCCTGTAACTCCTGCAGAATGGGAATGCCTTGATGGTACACTTTACATTGAAGACGGTAAACCTTACTGTGTTTTCTGCCGTGAGCATACACAGATTATTGACGGCAATATTTCATATGTTGAGCTTTCACCCGACCTTAAAAAGTGCATCGGTGAGCCGAGATATCTTTTCAGCGGTTCATCACCCTTCTATGTAAAGAAAAAACTTCTTGGTGAACACTACATAACAGACGGACCGTTTATGCACAGAAGAGAAAACGGTGAGCTTTATATACTCTGGTCAACACATCTTGGTGCTAAATACGCTCAGTGTCTTGTAAAGTTCGATGAAGGCACAATCGGTGGAATCTTCACTCATCAGAAGCCTCTTATCACAAGCGACGGTGGTCACGGTATGGTATTTAAAGACGGTGACGATTTAATGCTTACTTACCACTCCCCTAATCTTACAAATTTTGAGCGCCCTGTTTTTGTAAAAATTAACGAGCTTAAGTAAAATTGAATATAAAAAATGCAACAAAGAAGATTACTCAACTTTGTTGCATTTCATTTTTTTGTTAGTTATTAAATAAGAACATTCCAAGCGTCAATGCCATCATTGTAAAGGGTGCGTGACATTAAATCAGTAAGCTCTACCTTATTACCGTTGTAATCCTTAAGCTTGATAAATTTTCCAAGCTTTTCAGCAATAGCCATAAAGCTCTTATATTCAGGTGTATCGGGTGAATAAACCTCTTTACCGCTGTACATATTGATGATTACATCGCAGATAAATTCGACAATTCTCTTATCAGCTACTGCTGAATCAATTTCCTTTGAACAGAAGCAGATTTTACCGAGCTTTGCAAAAGTAAGTCTGTTTGCAAAGGTACCGATTTTCTGCATAATCGTCTGAACCTTTCTCAGCTTATCGCCTTCACCGCTGAAGCCCTGAGCAAGAACAAGGAATTTTTCGTAGTCGTTTTCAATTGATTCAAACACGCTCTTAATCATGTACACAAAGTGTTCCTTTGCATATTCAAGAACATCCTGACCCTTAAGGTCCCAATCAATTTTATCAACCTGAATTGACTTGATATCCATACCCCTATCAGAGAAGTTAACCTTTCTGTATGCGAGAGGATAACCAGTAAGTGAACCGGTGTTAATCTGATAAAGTCTGTTGCCCTTCTTTGATTCAATATAGTTGATATCGTGGATATGTGTATGTCCGTCAAAAACATAACGGATGCCTAAATCTGCAAGGTAAGGCGCTGTAAACTCATAGCCGCCAAGCATAGCCTTATGTGAGAACAAGGGATAAACAGGAGCAGGATCAACAAGCGGATGATGGGTCATTGCAAAGATTTCACAGCCAGCCTTTTTTGCATCCTCAACCTGATCCCTAATCCAGAACAGAAGATCATTGTAATAGCCGCAAAAAGCATCAAAATCGCCGTCATCGTTAAGACAGAGTAATCTGACATCATCACTTAACTGAACGCAATATGAGTAGGAATTTGCGTGTTCTGCAATAGCTTCACTGTAACCAAAATCATTATAATGCTCACGAAGCTCAGCGCGGGTATATTTCGGAAGGAAGGTTACGCCCTCTTCGTCGGTATACTTTCTTGCTTCCATAAAGAAATCGTGAGTAGCGAAGGTGATAAAAACTCTTTTTCCGTTAGCTTTAAGGTTATTGAGCTTTTCTTTCAGTGCATCGTGGCTCTGAACTTCACCGTCAAAGGTAAGGTCGCCTGAAATAAGCACAATTTCTGTTTCTTTATCTTCAATTATGCTTTTGAAGGCTGAGTCAATAATTGCACCGCTTTCAGCCATACATTTCTGGTCAACCTGACATTTTATATCATAAGCTTCACCGCTTGAACCGATGCGTTCATTAGCATAGTAATGAAGGTCGGTAAGGTGATAAAAATTTAAATCTTTCATATATTACTCCTAAGCGAAATCACAGCGTACAAGAAATACGCTGTGATATTTTAATATTAAAGACCTGTCTTTTCTCTGATGTAGTTTCTTGCGAGAACTGCATATTCATAGGGATTAGCCTTTGCAGGATCCTGCTCAGCTTCAACAACTACCCAGCCTTCATAACCTGCTTCGTCAAGAATATCAAAAACAGGAGTGAAGTCGAAGTCACCGTCACCGGGAACAGTAAATGAGCCTGCTCTTACTGAGTCAAGGAAGCTGTATCCCTTAACCTTTGCATCTTCGATTACGTCCTTACGGATGCTCTTAAGGTGAACGTGCTTGACTCTGTTTACATACTTTTTAAGTACACCGAGAACATCCTCACCGCTGAATGAAAGATGACCTGTATCGAAAAGAAGGTAAACAAGGTCGGGATCAGTAATTTCCATAAGCTTGTCAATTTCTTCAGCTGTCTGAACACCTGTACCCATATGATGATGTACTGTGAAGTACATACCCTTTTCCTTTGCAAGCTCACCCATCTTGTTGAAGCCTTTTCTGATGAGCTCCCACTGTTCGTCAGTGTAAACGGGCTTTTCACCGAAGATGCTTACATCCTTACCCTGAATGCTGTTACCCTGCTCTGAAGCACCAATAACCTTTGCACCGAGAGCACGAAGAAAATCTCTGTGCTTGATGAAAGCTTCGATTGTTGCATCATAACCCTCTGAAAGAAGAAGTGAGGAGAACCACGCATTACAGATTCTCATACCTCTTACGTCAAGCTTGTGCTTAAGAGTTTCAACATCTTTGGGATATTTGTTACCGATTTCGCTGCCTGTGAAGCCTGCAAGAGCCATTTCACTTACACACTGTTCAAATGTGTTTTCAGCACCGAGATCGGGAAGGTCGTCGTTTGTCCACGCAATAGGAGCGCAGGCAAGGTATACTTTTTCTTTATTAAGCATTGTTATTTCTCCTTAGAATTAATATAAACGTGCCTTTTCAATATTTTCTTTCATTTCTTCGTAGCACTTCTGAACTGTTTCGCTTTCTGAAACCTCAGCAACGCCAACTCTCCACCATGAATCATAGCCGTCTGTCATTGACTTATGAGCTACCTTGATATCAAAAAGAGTTGAAACAGTCTGTTTCTTTGAATCTTCAAGCGCTGCGTAAAGCTCTTCTGCGTTAGTTACGCGATAAGCTTTACAGCCGTAGCCTTCAGCAATTTTTGCATAATCAGTATATATGATTTCACCGTCAAGAAGACCGCTCTGTTCGTTTCTTCTTGTAAATCTTGTACCGAATGTATCAGTACCCTGATTATTCTGAAGATTTTCAATGCAGCCCCAACCGCTGTTGTCAAAGAGCATAACATTGATTTTCTTATCTTCCTGAATAGCTGTATAGAGCTCACTGTGAAGCATAAGGAAGCTGCCGTCACCTACCATTGAATAAACCTCTTTGTCAGAACAAGCAAGCTTTGCACCAAGTGCACCGCAGATTTCATAGCCCATGCATGAGAAACCGTATTCAACGTGGTATGTATTCGGAGCCTTTGATTTCCAGATTCTCTGAAGACAACCGGGAAGTGAGCCTGATGAACCAATAATAACAGAATCATCAGCAACAATCTCATTGATGATACCGAGTGCTCTCATCTGTGAGAAACCTTCAGCAGGCTCATCGTTGTAGCATCTTTCGATTTCAGCGAAGAAATCAGCCTGAGCCTTAGCATATTCGCCATTCCATTCTGACTTATAAGCACCAAGCTTTTCTCCAATTGCTTCAATACTTTCCTTAGCGTCAGCAATTACAGCTGTGCTGTCCATCTTGAATGCATCGAATGAGCAAACGTTGATTGAAAGCATTTTAACGTCAGGATTCTGGAAGCCCCATTTTGAGCAGGTTGTAAAGTCAGTAAGTCTTGTACCAACTGCAATTACAAGGTCAGCTCTCTTGGCAATATAGTTTGCTGAAGCTGTACCTGTTACACCGCAACCACCCATATTAAGAGGATGAGCAAAGGGAATCTGTCCCTTACCTGCCTGTGTTTCGCCGATAGGAATATCATACTTTTCAGCGAATTTAAGCACTGCTTCGTAAGAATCTGAATATGTTACACCGCCACCAACAACAATCATCGGCTTCTTTGCGTTTTTAATAAGCTCAGCCGCTGCTTCGATTTCTCTTTCTGAGGGTACCTTTCTGTCCATGTACCAAACTCTCTTCTGAAGGAAATAATCGGGATAATCAAAAGCTTCAGCTTCAACGTCCTGAGGCATTGCAATACAAACTGCACCTGTATCAGCTGCGTCTGTAAGAACTCTCATAGCATTAATCATAGCAGTCATAAGCTGTTCGGGACGCTGAATTCTGTCCCAATATTTGCACACTGCCTTGAATGCGTCGTTAGCAGTAATTGCACAGCTGTCATACTGTTCAATCTGCTGAAGAACAGGGTCGGGCTGACGGCAGGCAAAGGTGTCACCGGGAAGCACAAGAAGAGGAATTCTGTTTGCAGTTGCAGTACCGCAGGCAGTTACCATATTAAGTGCACCGGGGCCGATTGATGAAGTACAGGCAATAATCTTACGGCGCTTGTTCTGCTTTGCATAAGCAATTGCAGAATGTGCCATACCCTGCTCGTTATGACCCTGATAATATCTGAGGCTGTGTCCGCCCTGTTCAAGTGCCTGACCGATACCAACTACACAACCGTGACCGAAAATTCCGAAAATACCGTCAACGAATTTTGTTTCTTTTCCGTCAAAGCTGATGTACTGATTGTCAAGGAACTTAACAAGAGCTTGCGCCATAGTAAGTTTCATAGTTGTTTAATCCTTTCTTCGTTAAAATTAAGGGAAGAAATTACATAATTTCTGAAATCTTAACGGGTCTGCCTTCCTTAACTGACTTCTTAGCTGCAAGAGCAACAAGGATTGAATTGAGACCGTCAACACCTGTTGTGGGTGTTTCTTTATCGTTAAGAACAGCATCAACAAACTGAACCATTTCGTCACGGAATGACTGCATATATCTTTCAAGGAAGAAATAGAGAGGCTTGTCTGTTGTAACGCCTTCAGCATTCATAATTGTAACATTTGTGGGTGTGTCGTTTGCAGCCATTGCAGCACCCTTTGAACCGAATACTTCGATTCTCTGGTCGTAACCGTAAGCAGCACGACGGCTGTTGTCAATAACACCGAGAGCACCGTTTTCAAACTTAAGGTTGATAATTGCTGTATCAACGTCGCCAGCTTCACCGATTGCAGGGTCAACAAGACATGTAGCGCTTGCATAAACCTCTGTTACATCGCTACCAGCAAGGAAACGAGCCATATCGAAATCGTGAATTGTCATATCAAGGAACATACCGCCTGAAACTGCAGCGTATTCTGCTGGTGGGGGCTCAGGGTCACGAGAAGTGATCTTGATAAGCTCAAGGTTACCAACCTTACCTTCGTTGATAAGTGAACGAACGTGTGAGAAGTTGTGGTCAAAACGTCTGTTGAAACCAACCTGAAGCTTAACGCCTGCTTCAGCAACTGCGTCGATAACAGCCTGAACCTTTTCAGGAGTAAGATCAACGGGCTTTTCGCAGAAAACATGCTTGCCAGCCTTAGCTGCTTCAATTGAAATATCAGCGTGTGTATCTGTTGATGAGCATACAAGAACTGCATCGATATCCTTATCAGCGAGCATTTCTTTATAATCAGCATATACCTTTTCAATGCCGTACTTGTCAGCAAGCTCCTGAAGACCGTCTTTAAATACGTCTGTAATACCAAGAACCTTTGCTGTGGGCACATTGTATGTAATTGACTGCATGTGTACCTTACCGATACGTCCGGCACCGATGATGCCGATGTTTAACTGTTTCATTGCTTTTCAGCCTCCGTTAATAAAAATGTAATATGCATAAAATCGCACATTGTTAGTTAGATTATAACACAAAGAACTGCCATATTCAAGAAAAATATAGCAGTTCTTTCATACAAATATAGTTATTGATTTATGTGCGACTTACACAAAATTTTACTTTTTGGGTACAATATAGAAGCTGAATTCAAGCTCCTTCTTGAAATCGATTTTGTACTTACCAAGTGTGTCAGGTCCGCAGCTGTTTGTACCTGTTCCGCGCATGAAGCCGTCAATGTTTACTGAAATGATTCCATCATCCTTAATATCTTCGATGTGTCTGCTGTTGCAGAGAGTTTCTTCGCTATAACGGTGTGCACTGAATGAGAAGTAATCCTTACAGTTAAAGAACTCAAGACCCTTGCCGTTTTCATCGGTAAAGCTTGCAAATCTTGTCTTACCGTGGTTACCGTTATCCTGAGGCTTGATGTAATCAACATTAAGCTCGCTTACCTTTGCTTCATATACACCAACTGTGCTCTGAGCATCAAAGTCAGGAAGGTTTTCCTTATCGCCAAGACCGAAGTATTTTACATTATTAAGTGATTCATCAAGATGCACATTAAGACCGAATCTCGGAATATCAGCCTTCTTGTTGAAGATAAAGCCCTTTCTTTCAAGCTCAGTTTTAACCTTGATTGTACCGTCAGCATAAACAGTATACTTGATTTCGCTTTCAAATACAGTCTTGCCGTCAGCCTTAAGAGCACCCTCACATTCAATCTGAATGCCGCCATCTTTTTCCTTAACCTCTTCAAATTTAAGAGCATTTTCAAGCTTATCATAGCCTGCCTTTTTCCAGCCCTTGACGATATTACGGTCGTTATCAAGATAAGCTCTGTAAACATTTGGGGTAAAGCCCTTACTGCCGCTGAGCATTTCCTTACCGTCGAGCTTATAGCTCATAAGAGCACCGCTGTCCTTTGAGAATACAGCCTCACCGCCATCAAACTTAACAACAATTCTGTCGCTCTTCTTTTCATAGTTAACCTTGCCGTTAGCCTTTTCGATTTCCTTTACCTTTTCGTAAAGGGCAATCTGCTCTTTTGCAATGTAATTGCCGTTCTTGTCAGTATAAACAAAGTTGATGTGCCAATCGTTGTTTTCGTCAATTGCAGAATAGTTAAGGCTTACCTTTTCACTTTCACCCGCAGCTGCAGAAAGAGCTATATCGCCTGTTTCAGCAACAACGCCATTCTTAAGAAGCTCAAATTTAACATTATAAATATCAGCAGCAAGGAAAGCATTTGTGTTTTTGAATATGTAATCAGTAGAACCCATTCTCTGACATCTTATGGGTCTGTAAACCTCTCTCATCTCATAAGCACCTGTATGCGGTGTTCTGTTGGGATAGAAAAGACCGTCTACGCAGAAATTATCGTCATGGTAAGCTTCACCGTGGTCACCGCCATAGGTGTACTTATACTTTGCGTTTTCATCATAAACAGAATGGTCAGCCCATTCCCAGATGCAACCACCTGTAAGGTTATCGTGAGCATAAATTATCTCCCAATAATCCTCAAGAGCTCCTGGACCAACGCCCATAGCGTGGCAGTATTCACAAAGATAATAAGGCTTATTCTTATAACGCTTAAGGAATTTATGCTCGCCGATTTTCTTAACCACATAAGGATGCTGATACATTTCAGAAATCACATCATAGCTGCCTCTCGGTGTACGGATAACACCTTCATAGTGTACTGGAAGCTCTGAAAGATTTTTAAGCATATCGTAACAAGCATCCTGGTTTTTCCATCCGCCTGACTCGTTTCCGAGGCTCCACATTGTAATTGAGGGATGGTTTTTATCTCTGTGGTAGAGTCTGAGCACTCTGTCACGCATTCTTGGAAGCCATTCCTTGTCATTACTGATAAGATTAGGCTTAGCAGTAAATTTAAGATCAAGATCAACCTGAGTGCCGTGTGTTTCAATATCAGCCTCATCAATTACATAAAGGCCGTATTCATCACAAAGTCTGATAAGAATGGGGTCAGGAGGATAGTGTGACATTCTGACAGCGTTTACATTGAATTCCTTCATAAGAGTAATATCCTTAAGAAGGTCTTCGCCACTCATTACATAGCCGTTGATATGGTGAGTATCGTGGTGATTAACACCCTTGAATTTAATAAGCTTTTCGTTAAAGAGGAATTTTTCACCGTCAATTCTTACGGTTCTGAAGCCGATTCTCTCTCTTATATATTCATAGGTCTGCTTGCTATCTTTTACTGTGATAATAAGGTCATAAAGCTCAGGTGTTTCTGCACTCCATTCGCTTACCTTCATTTCTGAGAAATTGAACACAGTTTTAGCTTCGGCACTTTTTTCAAGCTCAGCAATTGTCTTTCCGTCCTTTGAAATTTCAGCAGAAATTGTGCAGTCCTCTCTATCAAAGCACAAGGGCTTAACTGAAAGAGTAAGACCGTATCGGTCACCCTTTCTGAAGGTTTTAACATCGTAGTCAAAAACATAAAACTCAGGGTTTTCAGTTACATATACATCACGGAAGATACCGTTTTCTCTGAACATATCCTGACATTCAAGATAAGTGCCGTTACACCAGCGTGATACAACTGCAAGAAGCTCGTTCTCACCCTCGTGAACAAGGCCGTCAAGGTCAAATTCAGCACTGTTATGGCTACCTTCACTATAGCCCACATAATTACCGTTAACATAAAGAGTAAGACTAGAGCAAACTCCAAGGAAGGTAATAACCGGATGTGATTTTGCATTGTTGATTGTAAAGCTTGTGCTGTATACACCAACAGACATCTCATCAGGCACAACGGGAAGTGTCATAGGAAACTCATAACGAGTATTGAGATAGCAAGGGCTCTGATAGCCTGTTCTCTGCCATGTTGAAGGTACATTTACGCTGTCAAAATTCATAACATCAGTGTCAATATTAGCAGGCAGACGGGAGATTTTTTCATAATATCTGAACTTCCATTCACCCGAAAGCACCGTAACAAGCTCACTGTTATATCTTTCAGTAAGCACATTCTGCTGGAGTAGCTTTTCTTTTGAACTGTAAGGAATAAAGTAGCTTCTTGCAGCAAGCTTATTCTCCTCAAACACGCTGAAATTGTTGATGTTTAATTTCTTAATCTGATACTTCATATTAGTTCCTCCACATCGCAATTTAATATATTATAACATATATGGGAAAATATTTCAATTATTAAATTAAGATTCGCTGACAATACTTGTAGTACAACAGGAAGATTTTCGGGGGTAATTATTTTGTACTACAACAAGGTTGAAATCTGCGGAATTGATACCTCAAAGCTGAAAGTATTAAGTGAAAGCGAAAAGAATCAGCTTCTTATTAAAGCCCGTCAGGGTAATACTGAAGCACGGGATGAGCTGATAACAGGCAATTTAAGGCTGGTTCTCAGCGTAATTCAGCGCTTTACCTGTCGTGGTGAAAATCTTGATGACCTTTTTCAGGTGGGCTGTATCGGGCTTATAAAGGCTATTGATAACTTTGATATAAGCCTTAATCTTAAATTTTCAACCTATGCCGTTCCTATGATAATCGGTGAAGTAAGACGCTTTTTAAGAGACTATAATCCCATAAGGGTCAGCCGTTCAATCCGTGACACAGCATATCAGGCTATGAAGATTAAAGAAAGAATAACAAACGAAAATCAATCAGAGCCTTCAGTAGTAGAAATTGCAAAGGAAATGGGTGTAAAAAAAGAGGTTGTTGTTCTCGCTCTTGAAGCGATAGTTGACCCCGTTTCACTTTATGAGCCGGTTTACTGTGACGCAGGCGATACAATTTATGTTATGGATCAGATTGGCGACAGCAACAGCGATATAAACTGGATTGATGAGATACTTCTGAAAAAATCAATTAACGAGCTACCTGAAAGAGAAAAGAAAATTCTTTCTCTGAGATTTATGAACGGAATGACCCAGACAGAGGTTGCAACAGAAATCGGAATTTCACAAGCTCAGGTTTCAAGACTTGAAAAAGGTGCTATGGACAGAATTAAAAAGCACCACAAAATTTATATATAAAACAACGGGACTGTCATACAAACAGCCCCGTTTACTCATTCTTATGATGTCATTTTCTCTTGTTTTACTTTATGGTCAATTACGTGTCTTGAAGCAAGCTCCTTATGTACCTCTTCGACAGAAATGCCCATTTCATTCATAAGCACCATTACATGATATGCAAGGTCAGCAATTTCATAAATTGTCTCTTTTTTATCGTCAGCCTTTGCAGCGATGATAACCTCTGTGCACTCCTCGCCTACCTTCTTAAGGATTTTGTCAACACCCTTCTGGAAGAGATATGTTGTATATGAGCCTTCGGGAAGAGTTGCTTTTCTGTCAGCAAGAAGATCATAAAGGCTCTGAAGAGAAAATTCATTAAGGCTTTCGCTGTGCCATACTTCATTTGTAAAGCATGAATCAGTGCCCTTATGACAAGCAGGACCGTCCTTTTCTACAACAACTGTAAGTGCATCATAGTCACAGTCAGCAGTAATTGAAACAATATGCTGATAGTTGCCGCTTGTTTCGCCTTTAAGCCAGAGCTCCTGTCTTGAGCGTGAATAGAAGCATGTAAGACCCTTTTCCATGGAAATTTTAAGGCTTTCCTTGTTCATATAAGCAACAGTAAGAACCTTCTTTGTTATTGAATCAACAACAACTGCAGGAATAAGGCCTTTATCGTCAAACTTAAGCTTTTCAATATCAAAATCTATCATATTATAACCTCACATTAATATTGTTCTCTCTGAGATACTTTTTAAGATCGGGAATTTCAACCTCTCTAAAGTGGAAAATTGAAGCAGCAAGACCTGCGTCAATATCGGGAATTTCGTTAAAGAGAGTAAGGAAATCCTCAGCTGAGCCTGCACCGCCAGAAGCGATAACAGGTACATTTACCGCCTCAACAACAGCCTTCAGCATTTCAAGGTCGAAGCCTTTTTTCACACCGTCGGTGTCGATTGAATTAACAACAACCTCGCCTGCACCGTTTTCAACACAGCGCTTTATCCAGCTTATTGCCTCCATACCTGTATCCTCTCTGCCACCCTTAGCAAACACACGGAATTCACCGTCAACGCGTTTGATATCAGCAGAAATAACCACACACTGATTACCGTAAAGTCGTGCAGCCTCTTTAATAAGGTCGGGATTTCTTATTGCGCCTGAGTTTACGCTGACCTTATCAGCGCCACACTTAAGCACACGGTCAAAGTCTTCAACTGTGTTGATACCGCCACCAACTGTAAGAGGTATAAACACCTTTGAAGCAACCTCTGTAAGCACATCGGTAAAAAGCTTTCTTCCCTCTGCAGAGGCTGTAATATCATAAAATACAAGCTCATCAGCGCCACAGGCTGAATAAAGCTCAGCAAGCTCAACCGGTGACGAAACATCATGAAGCCCTTCAAAGTTTGTACCCTTTACAACTCTGCCGTTTTTTACATCGAGGCAAGGAATAATTCTTTTTGTAATCATTTCGCCACCTCAATTGCTTCTTCAAGATTAATTGCACCAATATAGTAAGCCTTGCCAACAATTGCACCGTAAAGGTTCATTTCACGAAGCGCTTTGATGTCCTCAAGGTCAGAAACACCGCCTGAAGCAACTATATCCATGCTGTACTTACCTGAAAGCTCCTTATAAAGCTCACGGTTAGTACCCTTCATTGCGCCGTCCTTTGAAATATCAGTGCAGATTACTGTTTTAACACCGATTTCTGAAAGATGACAGAAGAATTCATCAGCTGTAAGCTGAGATTTTTCTGTCCAGCCCTTAATTGCAACATAACCGTCCTTAAGGTCTACACCAACAGCGATGCTGTCCTTGTACCTCTCAACGCATCTTCTGAGAAAAGCATCGTCGGTTACAGCAGCTGTGCCGAGAATAACACGATTAACACCGATGTCGATATATTTCTGTACGGTTTCATCATCTCTGATGCCACCACCGATTTCTACATCAAGGTCAGTGTATTCAACAATTTTTCTAACTATATCAAGATTAGGTGTAGTGCCGAATTTTGCACCCTCAAGGTCAACAAGGTGAATAAATGTTGCACCGGCATTCTGAAAAGCTCTTGCAACCTCAAGAGGGTTATCAGAATACACTGTCATATTATCATAGTCGCCCTTATAAAGGCGAACTGCTTTTTGTTCATATAAATCAATTGCAGGTAAAATCAGCATATTATCCCCTCCTTATACTTCACAGAATCCACGGAGAATGTTAAGACCAACATCACCGCTTTTTTCGGGATGAAACTGACAGCCGTAAACATTTCCGTCTGAAACAGCTGCAGTAAATTCAATTCCGTATTCACTGCTTGATGCAGTTGCATCAGAAAGCTCAGCAAAGTAGGAATGAACAAAATATACATAGTCCCCTTCTTTTATGTATTTCCATAAGGGACAGTCTTTTTTTACGAGTTTAAGGGCATTCCAGCCTATCTGCGGAATCTTGAGACTTTTATCGATTTTTCCGTCAAAGCCCTGTATATCACCCTTTATGAGACCAAGACCCTTATGCTCGCCATATTCAAAGCTTCTTTCAAACAAAAGCTGCATACCAAGGCAGATACCCATAAGCGGCTTGCCGTTTTTTGCCTCTTCAATAATTACAGTGTGAAGTCCGCTTTCAAAAAGCTTTTTTGCAGCATCCTCAAAAGCACCAACACCGGGAAGAATGATTCTGTCGGCTTTTTTTATTGTTTCAACATCGTTGGTAATCACTGCTTCAGCACCGATTGCCTTAAGTGAGGAAAGAAGTGAAAAGAGATTTCCTACACCGTAATCAATAACTGCAACCATTAAAGCACTCCCTTTGTTGAAGGAATTTTATCCTTATTTTTTTCATCAATAGCAACTGCAGCTTTCATACTTCTTGCAACAGACTTGAACATACCCTCAATAATGTGGTGTGAATTATAGCCGTCAAGACGCTTGATATGAAGAGTAATGTCTGACTTTCTTACAAATGCTTCAAAAAACTCTCTTACAAGCTCTGTATCAAAATCTCCGACCTTTTCTGTGGGAATGTCAGCAGTATATGCTAAAAAGCTTCTGCCTGAAATATCAACAGCTGAAAGAATAAGTGATTCATCCATAGGAAGAATTGTGTGAGCATATCTTGTAATACCCTTCATATCACCGAGAGCATTTCTGAAGGCTTCACCAAGGCAGATACCGATATCCTCAGCAGTGTGGTGATAGTCAACATCAGTGTCACCCTTGCAGCTTACTGTAAGGTCAAAATTACCGTGACGGGCAAAAAGAGTGAGCATATGATTAAGAAAACCACAGCCTGTATCAATTTCTGATTTACCCTCACCGTCAAGTGTCAGGCTGAGATAAATGTCGGTTTCAGCAGTTGTTCTTTTAATTTCTGCACTTCTCATTTTTCTTCCTCCAGAATTGTTTTTACTGTTTCAATAAAGGTCTTCATCTGCTCCTCAGTACCGATTGTTATACGGTTATACTGACAGATTCTTTCCTTTGTGAAATGTCTTACAAGAATGCCTTTTTCCTTAAGTGTAAGATAAAGCTCACCACCGTCAATTGCATTATGCTTTGCAAAAAGAAAGTTTGTTTTTGACTCCAGCACCTCGAAGCCAAGAGCCTTAAGCTGAAGCTTGGTCCATTCTCTTACTCTTGCAATTTCCTTGCAGGCATTCATATAGTAGTCGTCTTCGTCAATTGCAGCCTTACCTGCAAGCTGAGTAAGACGGTTTATGTTGTAGGGGTTAGTTGAATTTCTTATAAGCTCAAGGTCTGCAATAAGCTCCTTTGAAGCAAAAGCAAAGCCAAGTCTTGCACCTGCAAGTGAGCGTGATTTTGAATATGTGCGGCACACGATAAGATTATCGTATTTTCCGATAAGACTAATTGCAGACTCAGCACCGAAATCGACATAAGCCTCATCCACAAGTACAACACTATCTGCGTTTGACTTGATAATATCCTCAATTACTGAAAGCTCAAGAGCAATACCTGTAGGAGCATTGGGATTTGCAATTACAACAAATTTACCTGTGTTTTTGTAATCCTCAGGGTTGATTTCAAAGGAATCTGTAAGAGGAATTTCCTCATAATCAAGGTTATACAAATCACCGAAAACCTTATAAAAACCATAACTGATGTCAGGGAAAATTGCTCCGTTAACACCGCCGTAAAGCATAAATGCAAAGTTCAGAATTTCATCTGAGCCGTTTGAAAGAAAAACATTCTCAGTTTTAAGTGAATATCTCTTTGCAACTGTTTCCTTAAGCACCTTGCATTCAGGGTCGCTATAAAGATTAAGCTTACTTACCTCTTCGCTGTTAACCGCTTTAATAACAGAGGGTGAAGGTGGAAATGGTGATTCGTTTGTATTAAGCTTGATATATTTTTTATCCTGGGGCTGTTCACCTGGAATATACTCTTTTAAAAGAGAAAATTTACTGTCTCTGAATCTGCTCATTATTCTTCCTCAAATCTTATTACTGCACTCTTTGCGTGAGCTGTAAGGCCCTCTTTTTCTGCAAAAAAGGCAACATCATCTGCTACCTCTCTGAGAGCATCGGCAGTGTAATATGTAAACTGAGATTTCTTTACAAAATCATCTACTGAAAGCGGGCTTGAGAATCTTGCAGTGCCACTTGTGGGAAGGGTATGGTTAGGACCTGCATAATAGTCACCGAGAGCCTCGGGACAATATCTGCCCATAAAGATGCTTCCTGCATTCTTAACGCTGTCAAGATAATCAAAGGGATTATCTACGCAAAGCTCAAGGTGCTCAGGTGCAATTTCATTTGCAGCCTCAATAGCGTCCTTAAGATTTTCTGCAACAATAATCTTGCCGTTGTTGTCAATTGATACTCGTGCAATTTCACTTCTGAGAAGCTGAGGAATCTGCTTTTCAAGGCTTGCACTTACCTTTTCTGCAAGCTCATAGCTGTCAGTTACAAGAACTGCGCTTGCGTTTTTATCGTGCTCTGCCTGAGAAAGAAGGTCAGCAGCAACAAAATCGGGATTACTCTTACCGTCTGCAACAACAAGAATTTCACTGGGACCTGCAATCATATCGATTGAAACAAGACCGAAAACCTGTCTTTTAGCTTCAGCAACAAAAGCGTTACCGGGGCCAACAATCTTATCAACCTTGGGAATTGTTTCTGTCCCGTAAGCAAGTGCTGCAACAGCCTGAGCACCACCTACCTTGAAAATACGGTCAACACCTGCAATTTTTGCAGCAGCGAGAATAACGGGATTTACCTTACCCTCACTGTTGGGAGGTGTAACAATGCAGATTTCCTCACAGCCTGCAATTTTAGCAGGAATGCTGTCCATAAGAACAGTTGAAGGATAAGCAGCTGTGCCACCGGGCACATAAAGACCAACCTTTTCAATGGGAGTGATCTTCTGACCGGTAACAATACCGTTTTTCTTGTTTATTACAAAAGATGTTCTCACCTGATTCTGATGGAATTCTCTGATATTCTCAGCAGCAGTTTCAATTATTTTAATGAAACGCTCCTCAACAAGACCAAAAGCCTCATCAATTTCTTCCTTTGTAACCTCGAGAGCAGTAATCTCAGCCTTATCGAACTTTCTGCAGTATTCAAAAAGAGCTTCATCGCCTTTTTGCTTAACATTTTCAATAATATCAGTTACGATACCTGAAACATCAACCTTTTCAGAAAGGCGTGAGAAAAACTCCTCTTTATTTACTTTGTTATATTCTAAAATCTTAATCATTTTTATTCCTCACAATTTCAGAGAGAGATTTTGTAATCAGGTCAATTTTCTCCTGCTTGAACTTATATGATGACTTATTTGAGATAAGTCTTGCACTTATGGGAACAATTGTTTCATATGGCATAAGATCATTTTCAAGAAGAGTTTTGCCTGTTTCAACTATATCCACAATTACATCGGAAAGACCGAGAATAGGTGCAATTTCAATTGAACCGTTAAGGTGGATAATATCAATATCTCTGCATTTTTCTCCGTAGTATTTAGCGGCAATATTTGAAAATTTAGTGGCAACCTTAAGGGTTCTCGATGTGTCATCCTTAAATCCCTTTCTTGCTGCAACAGCCATTCTGCATTTACCTATATCAAGGTCAAGAAGCTCATAAACATCAGGTGAATATTCAAGAATAATATCCTTACCTGCAACGCCTATATCTGCAGCGCCTCTTTCAACATAAATTGCAACATCAGAGGGCTTTACCCAGAAGTATCTTACGCCCTTTTCTGCGTTTTCAAAAATTAGCTTACGGTTGTTTTCCTTAATTGAAGGACATTCAAAGCCCGACTGCTCAAACATAGCGTAAACCTTTTCGCCTAATCTGCCCTTAGGTAAGGCAACATTAATAAAATCCATTATTATTCACCCTGCCCTTCTCTTAAATCAAGCAGCTGTCTGTAGGTTATGCTGCCGGTATCGCTGTCAGCAATTTTAATTTTCTTACCCTCAGAAACAAACTGATTTGCCGCTTTCAGCACAACTGCAGGGTCTGTATTCTTATCTTTAAGAATAAGACAGTCACAATCGTATTCGCTGTCGCTTTCGTTCATTCTTTCAAACATATCAACATAAACAGCAAAACCGAGAGCACCTGAAGCCTTACCGATTTTCTTCATAAGCTTGTCATACTGACCGCCTGAAAGCACTGTTGCGGGAATGCCCTTGATGTAACCCTTGAAGATTACGCCGCTGTAATAATTAACATCATCAATAATTGAAAAGTCGATGTTTACGTTTTTCATCATACCCAGAGCTGTAAGCTTGTCGCATACAGTAGAAAACTCTGAAAGCGATGCACTGATATTCTTATCGTATGAATAAGGAGCAAATGCAGTTTTGAAATCGGCAGCACTCTTATATGTGCACATAAGCTTTGAAATAAGGTCGAATGCACCCTCTGAAAGCTTACCGTTTTCCTTCATAGTGAGAAGCTGAGAAAAGTTCTTGCTTCTGATATATGAAAGAATTTCCTTTTTCTCTTCATTTTCAATTCCTATAGTTTCAAAAACAGCACTTACAAAGCCTGCATGTGAAAGGTCTAGAATATAGTTTTCGTTAATAGTTGCAAGGCTCTTTACAGCAAGACACACAACCTCAGCAATTTCATAAACACCGATATCACCGATGCATTCAAGACCTGTCTGAGCAATCTCTTTAAATGAATTTGTACCGCCAGAAATACGGTAAACATTTTCATCGTAATAGAATTTATTTACTGTTCCTTTAACATCAGTTACGTTCTTGATAATTGAAAGAGTAACGTCGGGCTTAAGAGCCATCAGTCTTCCGTTGGTGTCTGTAAATGTAATAATTGAATCAGAAATAAGGAAATCCTTGTTTCTTACATATAAATCATATTCTTCAAATTTGCCCATTTTGTATCTCTCATAACCGAAACGGCTATAAAGTGAACGCAGAGCAAATGAAATTTTCTCTTCACTTTTTAAAATACTGCTGTCAAACATCTTATGCTTCCTCTTTTAAATTTTCTATTGCTTTTTTATATCCGCCGTTGCCGTAATTAATACATTTTGCAACTCTGCAGATAGTCGCCGTACTGGCTCCGGTTGACTTGTTGACATCAACATAGCTTTTACCTTCGCTCAGTAGACACGCAACCTCAAGTCGCTGAGTTATTGCCTGCATTTCCTGAATTGTAAGTATATCATCAAAAAAGTTATGGCAATCATCAATTGAATCAAATGACATTACTGCCCTACAGAACTTTTCCACCGCTTTTTCGTCAAGCTTATTCATAAAATCAGCCCCTATCGTTTTATCGTGTTAGCATTCTACCATAATAAAGTGTTAAAGTCAACCCCTAATTTCAAAAAAATATAAGCCGTATTCAAAGCTGAAAGGTCGATGAATACGGCTTTTCTGTTTTACTCTTCAGTACTGTTTTCTATTTCTTTGATTTCTGCTTTAACTTCTGCTTCTTCAATTGCAGGAGCTTCTTCTGCCGGCTCAACATATTCACCTGTCATAAGAAGCTTGAATACATCACCGTCAACCTTTTCGTGCTTGATAAGATACTGAGCAACTGTTTCAAGCTGATCCATATTATCCTTGAGAATCTTTTCGCATCGTGCGTAAGCATCGGTAACGATTTTTTTGATTTCAGCATCAATTTCAGCAGCAATTGCTTCTGAGTAAGTTCTTGATGAGCTGAAATCTCTGCCAAGGAATACTTCGTTATGTGAAGAACCGTACATTACAGGTCCGAGATCTTCGCTCATACCGTAACGGGTAACCATTTTTCTTGAAATTTCTGTTGCTCTTTCAATATCGTTTGAAGCACCTGAGGAAATATCACTGAGAGTAATTGCTTCAGCAACACGGCCACCAAGAAGAACAACAAGCTCGTCAAGCATTTCACCCTTTGATACATAAGACTTATCCTCTGAGGGAAGCTGCATTGTAAAGCCGCCTGCCATACCTCTCGGAATAATTGAAATCTGATGTACGGGATCCTGACTATCGAGGTGGTAAGCCGCAACTGCGTGACCTGCCTCATGGTAAGCTGTAAGCTTCTTTTCTTTATCAGTAATCTTATGCGATTTCTTTTCAGTACCAACAACAACCTTGATTGTAGCTTCCTCAACCTCAGCCATTGTAATAGCCTTCTTCTTTCTTCTTGCAGCAAGAAGAGCTGCTTCGTTAAGAAGATTTTCAAGGTCAGCACCTGTAAAGCCGGCAGTAGTTTTTGCAATAGTTGAAAGGTCAACATCGGGACCAAGTGGCTTGTTTCTTGCGTGAACCTTAAGAATTTCTTCTCTGCCCTTGACATCAGGATGACCTACAGTAAGCTGACGGTCAAATCTGCCCGGTCTTAAAAGTGCAGGGTCAAGTATGTCAGGTCTGTTGGTAGCAGCGATAATAATAACACCCTCGTTTGCACCAAAACCATCCATTTCAATAAGAAGCTGATTAAGAGTCTGTTCTCTTTCGTCGTGTCCGCCGCCCATACCTGCGCCACGGTGACGACCTACAGCGTCAATTTCGTCAATGAAAAGAATTGAAGGTGCATTCTTTTTAGCCTGTTCAAAAAGGTCTCTTACTCTTGAAGCACCGACACCAACATACATTTCAACGAAGTCAGAGCCTGAAATTGAGAAGAAGGGCACACCTGCTTCACCCGCAACCGCTCTTGCAAGAAGAGTTTTACCTGTACCCGGAGGGCCCACAAGAAGTACACCCTTGGGGATTCTTGCGCCAAGCTCATTGAACTGCTCGGGTGACTTAAGGAAATCTACAATTTCTGCAAGCTCAGCTTTTTCTTCGTCTGCACCTGCAACATCCTTAAAGGTTGTTTTTCTCTTTTCATCCTTGCCAAGCTTGACTCTTGCTTTACCGAAGGAAAGTGTACGGTTGTTTTCGTTCATTATATTCTGACCCATTCTGCGGTAGAAATAGAACATAAACGCAGCAAGAATAATTGTAAGCAGAACTGTCGGCAGCATACTTGCCCACCAATAGTTGTTTGCTCCGCGTATATAGTCATACTTTACGGGTGAATCAGGATTTTCAATATTATACTGTGTAACCGCATTGTGGATATCATTGAGAAAAATATCTACATTGGGTACTGTGTAAGTCTCTTTCTTACCCTCTTCGGTTGTTTTAAGCTTATACTCCATTACACCGTTTGAAAGGTTGAGAGAATACTCGGTTACTTCACCTGAAACAAACTGCTGCACTACCTCGTAGTACTTAGGCGGTTCCTTTTTATTCTCCTGACCTACAAAATAAGAAAGAGTCAGAATGAGAAGCACGGGAATTATAATGTAAAGCAGATTCCCCCACTTCTGATTTTTCTTTTGAGGCATTGCATTATTATTCAATATAGTGTCACTCCTTTATTTGGTATAAACTTCCGGCTTGAGTATGCCTACAAACGGCAGATTACGGTATTTTTCATCATAGTCAAGACCGTATCCGACAACAAAGGCATCAGGAATTTTTGCACCGATATATTTAAGCTGAAGCTTGACTTCTTCAGCACGTCTGTCAGGTTTATCAAGGAGTGAGCAACACTCCACACTTTTCGGATTACGAGCTTTAAGCACATTCGTAAGCTTTTCAAGTGTTCTGCCACTGTCGAAAATATCTTCAACAATAAG
>JBGVFK010000012.1:0-2650 GCA_045121075.1 Acutalibacteraceae bacterium
AAATATATTTTTTATACCTGATAATAACCTCGGTTCATTTGTTAAAAAGCAGGTGCCCGAAAAGAACGTAATTTTAAATGCCGGTTATTGTCCGATACATGCAAAAATTAAAGCTGAACAGCTTTATGAAGCCTTAGAAAAACACCCTAACGCCATGGTGCTGGCTCATCCTGAATGTGAGCAGGAGGTGCTCGATGAAGCTGATTTTATCGGAAGTACCGCTGACATCATCAAATATGCAAAAGAAGGTTGCTTCTACGAATATATTATTTGTACAGAGGATGGAGTAGACAGTAAGCTTACTTCCGATAATCCTAAAAAGAAGTTCTACTATCCTGAGCCTCATCCTTGTTGTGCTGATATGAAGCTCAATACCCTTGAAGGTGTTTTATCTGTTCTGAAAAAAGAAAATAACGAAATACTTATCAGTGATGATGTAATCAAGACTGCTTTGCAGCCTCTTAAAAAAATGTTAGAATTGGCGAAGTGATAAAATGAAAACAGATATTATTATTGTCGGCAGTGGTGTAGCAGGTCTTTACTGCGCACTGAATCTGCCTGAATATAAAAAGATTACTATTGTAACCAAAGATGAAGCTCCCAAAAGCGACTCCTTCCTTGCTCAGGGCGGAATATGCGTGCTTCGTGATGAGGCAGATTTCAAAGCCTTCTATGAGGACACAATGAGAGCAGGTCACTATGAAAATGACCCCGATTCGGTAGAAATTATGATTCGTTCCTCACAGGAGGTTATCAGAGACCTGGTTTTCTTCGGTGCTAAATTTGAAAAAGACGGAGAAGAATTCACATATACCCGTGAGGGAGCTCATTCAAATCCGAGAATACTTTTTCACGAGGATGAAACGGGCAAGGAAATCACGCAGAGTCTTCTTAACACCGTAAGAAACAGAAGAAATATTACTCTTATAGAAAACTTTACAATGGTTGACCTTATCTGCTATAATAACGAGTGTAAGGGAATAATCGGCAAAGACAGTAAGGGAGAGCTTGTGAGTATTACTGCTGACTACACCGTTCTTGCAACAGGCGGTATCGGTGGTTTGTTTAAGCATTCAACCAATTACCGACACCTTACGGGTGATGCACTTGCAGTGTCTCTTAAGCACGGTATAAAGCTTCGGCATATTGATTATATACAGATTCACCCTACAACTCTTTACACAAAAAAGAACGGCAGAGAGTTTTTAATTTCTGAATCCGTCAGAGGCGAAGGAGCAATTCTTCTCAACTCAAAGGGAGAAAGGTTTGTAAACGAGCTTCTTCCGAGAGACGTTGTGGCAAATGCTATTTTTGACGAGATGAAAAAGGAAGGCAGTGAGCATGTATGGTTATCTCTTGCTCCCATCCCTGAAGAAGAAATCAAATCTCATTTCCCGAATATTTATCAGCGTTGCCTTGAAGAAGGCTATGACGTAACAAAAGAGCCTATTCCCGTTGTCCCGTCACAACACTATTTTATGGGCGGTATTGATGTTGACCACTTCAGCAAAACATCAATGGAGCGTCTTTATGCGGTGGGTGAAACCGCCTGCAACGGTGTTCACGGTAAAAACAGACTTGCAAGTAATTCACTTCTTGAAAGTCTTGTTTTTGCAAAGCGGGCCGCAGGTCATATAGTTAAAAATTATCTCACCTCAGAAAACAAAGAGGAAATAAAAATCGACCCGTCACAGTATGACGGATACGAGGAACAATATAAAAACGCAGTTCTTGAAGCGATAGAACAGGAGAAGAAAAAATGAACAGTATCACAATGAAATTAAATGCAGATAACCTTATATTAAGTGCTTTACAGGAAGATATTACAAGTGAGGACATCACAACCAATTCTGTTATGCCCGGCTATCAGCTCGGCGAAGTGGAACTGATTTGTAAGGAAGACGGTGTTATTGCGGGTCTTGATGTGTTCAAAAGAGTATTCGAATTACTCGATGAAAAAACAGAGGTTTCATTTACTGTAAAAGACGGAGATTTTGTCACAAACGGTCAGAAAATCGGTTTGGTGAAAGGTGACATCAGGGTTCTTCTTTCAGGCGAAAGAACAGCACTCAACTATCTCCAGAGAATGAGCGGTATTGCTACATACACAAGAAAGATTGCGGACTTACTTGAAGGAACCAACACAAAGCTTCTTGACACAAGAAAGACCACACCTAACATGAGAGTATTTGAAAAATATGCAGTTAAAGACGGAGGCGGATACAATCACCGTTATAATTTAAGCGACGGTATTCTTCTTAAGGATAATCACATCGGAGCAGCAGGTGGTGTAAAAGAGGCTGTTACTATGGCAAAAGAGTATGCGCCCTTTGTTCGCAAGATTGAAGTTGAAGTTGAAAATCTTGATATGCTCAGAGAAGCTCTTGAAGCAGGAGCAGACATTATTATGCTTGACAATATGAGCGTCGAAGATATGAAAGAAGCAGTTAAGCTTTGCAAAGGAAAAGCAGAAACAGAGTGCAGCGGTAATGTTACGAAAGAAAACGTAGCAAGACTTGTTGACATCGGAGTTGATTACATTTCAAGCGGCGCACTTACTCATTCTTCTCCCATACTTGACCTTTCCCTTAAGAATCTTCACGCTATATAAATAAAGACATAAGGAGAAAATTATGAAGGCGCAGGAAAG
>JBGVFK010000013.1:0-14807 GCA_045121075.1 Acutalibacteraceae bacterium
GAGAATTATTCTTATTGCAACAGGTAAGAGCAAGGCAGAAGCAATCAAAAAGCTTGTTGAGGGTGAGGTTACACCTTCTTGCCCTGCAAGTATTCTTAAACTTCATGCTGATGTAACTGTTTTTGTTGATAAAGAAAGCGCATCACTGTTGGGAGACAGATAAATGAACGAATACACAAAGCTCAGAGGCAGACCGAAAATAAGAAAGGTCAAAACTGTGAGCGAAAACCAATTGAAGCTTTTCTGGACAGAGGTTGAGGGTGCCGACAAATATGCAGTTTTAAGGCGCGATGAGCCCGACGGAGAATTTGTAAGAATCAAATGGAAGAAAAAGCTTGCCTTCACCGATACCGTTGAGCCTAATAAAACCTACTGGTACAAAATTCAGGCATTCAAAAGACTTGAGGGCAAGAAGACCAGCACGAAGGACAGCGGCACAAGAGCGGCAATTATTTCTGATATTGAGCCTCCGCTGAATCTTAAGGCTGTTGCAGATGCAAAGGCGATTACTGTTTCCTGGGATAAGGATCCTAAGGCTTCAGGTTATATCGTAAGCAGACGAAATGACTTCTTCTCACAGACTCTGCCCGTAAAAAGAGTTAAAAAGCCCACCTTTACCGATAAAAAGGTGGTGTCAGGTCAGGTGTACCATTACTGTGTTCAGTGTGTGTATGCTGACGGAGAAAATGAAAAGCAGGGCAAATTCAGCCCCAAGGTGCATGCAGTATGTCTTGACAGCGGAAAAATTCTTGATTACAAGACAACAGGCAGAACAACAAGTTTTTCTCTTCGTCTTGTTGCCGGTGCTGACGGTTATATCCTTGAAAGAAAGGATAGCAAGGACGGTGAATTCACCGAGGTTGCAAGAACTGAATCCGGTCTTGAGCTTACCTTTAAGGATAAGGCTCCCTCACATTTCAAAAGCTACCTTTACAGAGTGCGTTCATATCGCAGCGTTAAGGAAGAGCTGTTCATCAGCGACGGCAGTGAAGAGGTTACCGTAAAAACAAAATAACCGAAAAATCTTGACTAATTTGATTTCTTGGTTTAAAATGTAGACAATAACAAACAAGGAGGAAACATAGCATGAAAAAGACACTTAAAAAAGTTATTTCTCTTGTGCTTGCACTCATTATGCTTATGTCAGTTGCTACTGTATTTGCTGCTGCGGAAGATGCAACAACAGAGAAGCCCGCTCCCGAAGAAGAAACAACATTCTTCAGCATTTTCATCGGATTCTTTACAGAATTCTTCGGCTTACTCAAGTACATTTTCCAGGATGTGTGGCTTGGTAAAGCTCCCGTATAATTAACGGATAAAAGTAATGCAGGTATTCAAGTGAATACCTGCATTTTTATTTTTACAGAATAATGTTATCAAGAAGAGCAATTGCATCGGTAAATTCATCAAGAGGATTTTTCTGACCGAAGCGCTTTTTAAGTGCATTTCTGATGCGCTCCTTGTCTTTGACCTCGGGTGCTTCATCCTGGACAACCAAGCCTGAAATAGCTTTTTTTATTACCTCTATAAAAGGCTCGTTTTCCTTGACCTCATCTGCTTCATTAATCTCGGTCAGTTCAGTTGCGGCTTCGTCTTCCGAAGGCTCGGTGGGCTTTTGCGGGAAATGCTTTTTAAGTGCAGTTTTAAAAGAATCAAACTCGGTTTCTTTTTCTTTTGCTTTTTCTTCAGCTGCGGCAGCTTCATCCTGAAGTCGCTTCTGCTCTTCCTCATATGCAGTTTTAACTGCCTTTATGAATTCGTTTTCTGTGTAAATTTTACAGGGTGCAACAGAAAGATAATAAGCGAGCTTTTCAAGATTCATCATAGTGTCAGGCCCGTATTTCTTAACCATTCCTCTGAAGTTTTCGGGAAGGAAATAATAAATATTACCAAGAAGCTCAGAGAAAGCCTTTTTAGCGTCAAGATAGCCGAGCTGAATACGTTTTTCAACAGCTTCATTATCAAGATTCATAAATTTGCCCAGCATTTCAGTATCGTAGGGCTTGATGTGAATAATTTCGCTGTTAGTGGTGTTCATTGAATGAGCAACGCCCTTGAGGTTGGAAATATCAAGAATAATTATCTTGTTGAAGCCTCTCTTTTTAAGAGTCATAAGGGGAATGTTGTCGTAGGCACCACCGTCAAGGAATTTTTCACCCTCGGGACCGATGCCCACAGCAAGAGGGATATTTGATGAAGCCATAAGGTAGTCTGTAAGCTTGCCCTCGGGGATTTCATCAATGCCTATTTCTCTGGGAGTTACGCCCTGAGTCATCTGTACTGCTATTGCAAAAAAAGGAATACCGCTTTCTCTCACCTTTGCTTCATCTACATATTGTGAAATAAAATCTGCGGCAGGTGAAGCATCAAGACCGCCGTTTTTCAGAACCTCCTTGAAAAGTGTGCCCCAGTTTTTCTTGCTGAAAAGATTTTCAGGGTCAGGCAATTCTTCGTTTATCTTAAGCCCTTTATCAATTGAAATATTAAGCCACATTTCGTGGGCTTTTTCAAAATCGCCTGCAGCTATGAGAGCACCGTTGATTGAGCCGATTGAAGTGCCTGCAATTGCGTTAAAGGTAATACCCATATCTACAAGAGCCTTCCAGGCGCCTATCTGATAAGCACCCTTGGCTCCGCCGCCTGCAAGAACAAGACCGTATGTTCTCATGATATCACTCCTTAAAGTAAATTTCCTATTATGGTGTTTGAGAGCAGAAAGCCCTCGGGAGTAAGACTTATGCTGTCGTCTGTAATTCTGACAAGTCCGTTTTTTTGAAATTTCTCAGCCTTTACCCAAAGCTCTTCATCGGGATATCTGCCGAAACGAGCCTTGAACTTTTCCTTGGAAAAACCCTCAGTGAGCCTCAGAGAAAGCATAATGAATTCTTCCTCACTTCCTCCATCACAATCTTCTATTATGGTGGGACAGCTTAAAAACGAGTTAAAATCTCTGTCAAAATAAAATCTTTTTCCGTTTAAAAATGAATGTGCAGATGGCCCTATGCCGAGGTATTCCTCAGTTCTCCAATAGTGCAGATTATGTCTGCTTTCAAAGCCCTCTTTTGAAAAATTGGAGATTTCATACTGCATAAAGCCTGCTTCGGAAAGTCGTTTAACTGTGTGCAGATACATTTCGCAGACAGTGTCTTCATCGGGCAGAGTGAGACTATTCTGCATTTTATAAAAAGGTGTGCCTTCTTCAATTTTCAGCATATAGGCACTGATGTGCTTTATGTCTGATGAAATAAGAAAATCAATGCTTTCATTGAGACTTTCCATAGTCTGATTTGGTACACCAAGCATAATATCGAGGCTTATATTATCTATGCCGTGTGATTTTGCAAAAGCAATCGCCTTTTCAGTTTCTTCCCTTCCGGATAGTCTGCCGAGAATTTTTCTTTCATTGTCAACTGCTGACTGCATTCCCATGGAAATGCGGTTGACTCCTGCCTCGGCAATAACCTTGAAAAATTCGTCAGAAACGCTTGACGGGTTACATTCCACAGTGATTTCGGGTGAAACAAGGTTATAGTTTTCTTTTATGCAGTCGAGCACTGCTTTTATGCGTTCACCACCGAAAAATGAGGGAGTGCCTCCGCCAAAATAAACTGTATCAACGGGTGTTTTAATCTGAGATTTATTCTCCTTAATATAGCGAAGGACAGCTTTTAAATAGCTGTCCTTTTGCGTTTCGTCAGGTTTAAAGGAATAGAAATCACAGTAGGGACATTTGCTTTTACAAAATGGGATGTGTATATATATTCCTGTCATATTTTTAGTTGTCGCCGTCAAGCTTGAGCACTGCCATAAATGCTTCCTGAGGAACCTCAACAGTACCGAACTGACGCATACGCTTTTTACCTTCCTTCTGTTTTTCAAGAAGCATCTTCTTACGTGTGATGTCACCGCCGTAGCACTTTGCAAGAACGTCTTTACGCATAGCCTTAACGGTTTCTCTTGCAATTACCTTTGAGCCAATAGCAACCTGAATGGGAATTTCAAACATCTGTCTCGGAATATGCTCCTTGAGCTTTTCGGCAATTTTTCTTGCTCTGCCCATAGCTTTTTCTGAGTGGATAATAAAGCTCAGTGCGTCGATAATGTCGCCGTTGAGAAGAACGTCAACCTTCTGAAGTGTTGAACGTCTGTATTCGGTAATTTCATAGTCAAAGGAAGCATAGCCTCTTGTTCTTGACTTAAGCGCATCAAAGAAGTCGTAAATGATTTCGTTGAGAGGAAGCTCGTAGTGAATGTCAACACGGTCGGTTGTGATATATTTCATATCCTTGAAAATACCGCGTCTTTCCTGACAAAGCTCCATAATTGCACCGACATATTCAGTGGGAGAGTAGATGTGGGCATTGGTTATGGGCTCTTCGCAGTAGTCAATAACAGCCTGCTCGGGATAGTTTGTAGGATTGTCAACCTCAACAACAGTGCCGTCAGTGAGATGAATATAATAAACAACTGAGGGTACGGTTGTAACAAGGTCAAGGCTGTATTCTCTTTCAAGTCTTTCCTGAATAATTTCAAGATGAAGAAGACCAAGGAAGCCGCAACGGAAGCCGAAGCCTAAAGCACCTGAGGTTTCAGGCTCATAAGAAAGAGAAGCATCGTTAAGCTGAAGCTTTTCAAGGGCGTCTCTCAGTGCTTCATAGTCTGCACCGTCAGCGGGATAAACACCGCAGAATACCATGGGGTTAACCTTACGGTAACCGGGAAGAGGCTCTGAAGCCTGATTCTGAAGCTTTGTTACAGTGTCACCAACCTTTGCGTCGCGAACGGTTTTGATTGAAGCTGTGATATAACCAACCTCACCGGCAGAAAGCACATCTGTAGGCTCGAGACCTGTAGCTCTCATATAGCCCACCTCAACAACATTGAACTGTGCACCTGTAGCCATCATAAGCATTGTTTCGCCTGCCTTAAGAGTGCCTTCAACAACTCTTACATAAACAATTACGCCCTTGTAGTTGTCATAAACTGAGTCGAAAATAAGAGCCTTAAGGGGAGCGTTATCGTTTGCCTCTGCGGGAGCAGGAATGTCTGAAACAATTTTTTCAAGCACCTGCTCAATGTTTTCGCCTGTCTTTGCTGAAACTCTGGGAGCATCCATACAGTCAAGACCGATAACGTCTTCAACCTCGGAAGCTACTCTGTCGGGCTCAGCGGCAGGAAGGTCAATTTTGTTGATAACGGGAACAAGCTCAAGGTCATGGTCAAGTGCAAGATATGTGTTTGCAAGTGTCTGTGCCTCAATGCCCTGAGAAGCGTCAATGATAAGAATTGCGCCCTCACAAGCTGCAAGTGAGCGTGAAACCTCATAGTTGAAGTCAACGTGACCCGGAGTGTCTATAAGATTAAGCTCGTATGTTTCGCCGTCCTTAGCCTTGTAGTCAAGCTTAACAGCGTGAGCCTTGATTGTGATACCTCTTTCTCTTTCAAGGTCCATATCGTCAAGAATCTGCTGTGACATGTCTCTTTTTGCAACTGAGTTTGTCATTTCAAGAAGTCTGTCGGCAAGGGTTGACTTACCGTGGTCGATATGAGCAATAATAGAGAAATTTCGGATGTTTTCTTTTTTCTTGTTCAAATAATCACCTCATAATACGGGGTTAAAGTAAATTACATTATATATTATCATAAAATATAAAATTTGGCAAGAAAAAAGAGGGGAGATATTATAATTTTTTTGAAAGGCTGTACAATCTGATAAATGATAAAAAATTTATGTTTTTCGTTATAAATTTATTGACAAACGATAAAAAGTGTGCTATATTGCAATTGTAAAAATACATTGGGAGGAATAAAAATGAACTACACATCACTTAAATCAGCAAGGCTGACACTTATTATTGATTATCTTTTCTGCATTGTTATGGCGGTGCTGATGATTTTTGCTTATCCGTTTTTCAACTGGTTTTTCTATATGAGACCTGATGCAACACTGCTTACGGTTTCGGTACTCACAGCGTTTTACATCTGCTGCGTGCCTGCGTGGACTGCACTCATTTCAATTGCAAGACTTATGAAAAACATAATGAACGAAGAGGTTTTCACTGAAAAAACAGTTTTTCTTATCCGTCTTCTTTCATGGTGCTGTGCAGCAGTGAGCTTTGTCTGCTTTGCAGCAGGGTTTATCTATAAGCCGCTGTGGTTTGTTACTCTTGCAGCTGCATTTATGATGCTTATTCTCCGTGTGCTTAAAAGCGTTATGGAAAAGGCTACGGAAATGAAAAACGAAAACGAGCTTACTATATAAGGGAGGTAGCGAAAATGCCTATAATTGTAAACCTTGATGTAATGCTTGCTAAAAGAAAAATGTCCTCAGGTGAGCTGGCCGAAAAGGTAGGTATCACTCAGGCGAATTTATCAATACTCAAAACGGGCAAGGCGAAGGCGGTGCGTTTTTCAACCCTCCAAAGCATCTGCGAAGCTCTTGACTGTCAGCCCGGTGATATTCTCGAATTTGTTCCCGATAAGGAGTGAATGAAATGAACGAAGAAAATTATCTCATTGAAAAGAAAAGAGTGCAGATGTCATTTATAGATGTGCTGACCTTTCCTGTAATTTTTGTGCTTACAACCTTTCTTATCAGCGCAGTACTTGATCTGTTCTGGTCGGTAGATGCAAGAGGCTTAAGCACAGCCGTTATATATTTCTGCTTTTTCGCAGTTGCTACTGCTTATATTCTCACCAAGAGAAAGACCTTCAATAAGGAGGCAATTCTGCCCGGTGCACTTGCACTGCTTATCGGTGCTTCTTATATCATTCGCGGTGATGAGGCTCACTTTATTTTCACCTTTCTGATGCTTATTTACCTTTCGGGCTCATACTGTGTGAAAATGCTCGGTGAAGCAAAGGATACCTACGGAAGCTATTTCTACCTTCTTGAGGTGTGGAGAAGTGAGGTTGCAGTGCCTACTAAAAATGCCTTTTTACCCTTGAACTCACTTGTGGGATACATAAAAAATATCGGCAGTGAAAGAAAAAAGCTTTCAGGCAAAACTCTCGGCATCATCGGTGGCGCATTGCTTTCAATTCCTGTAATCATTGTGGTTGTACCCTTGCTTGTTGACGGTGATGCTGCCTTCGGAAGCCTTGCAACCACAACTGTAGAAAAAATAGGGGAGCTTTTTGAAAGGCTCTTTGGTAATATGGATTTACCTGTTATTGAAGGCTTTCTTGCTCTTTTTGTTGCACCCTATATCTATAATGTAATGTTCTGCTTCAGACACGGCATCACCGATGAAAAAAGAATGGAGAAGAACGAAAATTATAAAAAGCTCCGTGCTATTCCCTCAAATGTTTTTGCAGGCTTTCTCGGTGTAATCAGCCTTGTTTATGTGATTTACCTTCTTTCTCAGCTCGCATACTTTTTCAGTGCATTTACAGGCAAGCTTCCTGACGGAAGTGCAATAACCGTTGCTCAGTATGCTCGAAGAGGCTTTTTTGAAATGGCTGCCGTTGCTGTAATCAATCTCGGCATTATCGGTGTTACTGTGCTTTTCTCAAAGAGAAACGGAAACGAACTCAGCAGAATGATTAAGGGCTTTGACCTTTTCCTCTGCACATTTACTCTTCTTATTGTAGCGACCTCAATTTCAAAAATTCTTCTCTATATAGCAGAATGGGGACTTACACAAAAGAGAATCTATGTGTTTGTAGCTGACCTTATTCTGGTGGTCGCTTTCGCTATGGTAATCGTAAGACTTTTCAAAAAGAATTTTCCCTATATGAAAGTGATTCTCGCCTTTGCTTGTTCGATGATAACTCTTATGTCTCTTATTGGTACAGACAGCTTTATTGCGAATTACAATGTTGAAATGTACCTGAGCGGTAACCTCAGAACGGTTGATGTAAATCAGCTTGAAAATATGGGTCTGCCTGCATTAAAGCCTCTTCATAAGCTTTCTCAGAATGGAAATGAAAGTGATAAAATTCTGAACTACAATGCAAATGAAAGCGTTGCCCTTATTTTCTACACACGTGTGGTTGATTATAAAACTCCTGAGGAATACAAGGATAAAAAGGTACGTGAATACGGCTTTACCTGTCTTGATGATTTTCTTGCAATGAATTATGCCGAGAAAAACTTTGATGCTCTCTCAGAGATTCATCAGAAATACGGCTGGTGGTATAACGAAGACACGGAAAGCGGAGGCTTTGATGAGTTTGCTGATATGGCTATGGCAAAATAGAAAATTACTCTGCTTCAGATGAGATGAAGCAGAGTTTTTGCTTTATGATAGTTGCATTTTTTGTCTTAAAGTGTTACAATAACCTGGATTATATAGTATTACAGTTTACTCAGACGGAGATGTTTTATTTTTATGTATAAAATAGCAAACAAAAAAGTGCTTAACCCTACGGTTATGCTTATGGATATAGAAGCACCCTTTGTCGCTGCAAAGGCTCAGCCCGGTCAGTTTATTATTCTGAGAGTAGACGAAGAAAGAGGAGAAAGAATTCCTCTTACAATTTCAGGGTATGACAGAGAAAAGGGCACTGTAAGAATCATTTTTCAGATTGTTGGCGGCACAACAAAGGCTCTTTCAATGAAAAATGAGGGCGAATATATCAGCGATTTCTGCGGCCCGTTAGGTGAAGCAACAAAGACAGAAAATCTTAAAAAGGTGCTTATAGTCGGCGGCGGTGTGGGCTGTGCAATTGCTCTGCCCGTTGCTCAGAAGCTTCACGCTGACGGAACAGAGGTTGTAAGCGTAATCGGCTTCAGAAGTAAGGATCTTCTTATTCTTGAGGATGAATTCAGAGCAGCGTCAGACAGACTTTTTGTAATGACCGACGACGGCTCTGCAGGTGAAAAGGGTAATGTTTGTGCACCCTTGAAAAAAATGTTCGCTGAGGGTGAAAGCTTTGACGAAGTAATTGCAATCGGCCCTCTGGTTATGATGAAATTTGTTGTGGAGGAAACAAGACCTACAGGTATTCCCTGCACAGTTTCAATGAACCCCATTATGATTGACGGTACGGGAATGTGTGGCGGCTGCCGACTGACTCTTACACATAACGGCGAGAAGGTAACAAAATTTGCTTGTGTAGACGGCCCTGATTTCAACGGCTATGAGGTTGATTTTGATGAAGCTATGTCAAGAAGCCGTATGTACAGTAATTTTGAAAGACATAAGTATGAGGATTCATGTAACCTCTTCAGGGAGGTAAAATAAAAATGGCAAATATGAGTAAAAAGAAAACTCCTATGCCGACACAAAAGGCAGAGGAGAGAATACATAATTTCTGTGAGGTAGCATTAGGCTACACAGAAGAAATGGCAGTAAATGAAGCAGAAAGATGCCTTAACTGTAAAGCAAAGCCCTGTGTTTCAGGCTGTCCCGTAGGAATCAACATTCCTGCTTTTATTGAGAAAATAAAGGCAAAGGACTTTGACGAAGCTTATGATATAATCCGTTTTGCTTCTTCACTTCCTGCAGTATGCGGAAGAGTATGTCCTCAGGAAAATCAGTGCGAAAAGTATTGCGTAAGAGGCAAAAACGGCGAAAGCGTAGGAATTGGCAGACTTGAACGCTTTGTTGCTGACAGACATAACGAAAAAGAAATAACTGAAGTAAAAGAAATTCCTTCAAAGGGCAAAAAGGTTGCGGTTATCGGCTCAGGTCCCTCAGGTCTTGCCTGTGCAGGTGAGCTTAGTCAGAGAGGGTATGAGGTTACTGTTTTTGAGGCTCTTCATGTGGCAGGCGGTGTGCTTGTTTACGGAATTCCTGAATTCAGACTGCCCAAGTCCATTGTACAGAAAGAGGTTCAGAACCTTAAGAAAATGGGCGTAAAAATAGAAACCAATATGGTAATCGGCAAAACTCTTACCATAGATGAGCTTATGGAAAATTATGGCTTCAGCGCTGTGTTTATCGGCTCCGGTGCAGGTCTTCCGAGATTTATGGGCATTCCCGGTGAATCTCTCAAGGGCGTTTACTCTGCGAATGAATATCTTACCCGCTCAAACCTTATGAAGGCGTACCTTGATAATTCAGGCACACCTATTATGAAAGGCGGTAAGGTTGCAGTTGTGGGCGGCGGTAATGTTGCAATGGATGCCGCAAGAACTGCACTCAGACTGGGCGCAGAAAAGGTGTATATAGTATACCGTCGTTCAATGGAGGAGCTTCCTGCAAGAAAGGAAGAGGTTGAACACGCAATTGAAGAAGGTATTGATTTCCGTCTTCTTAATAATCCGGTTGAAATACTCGGTTATAAAAACGAAAATGACCCGAGAGATCCTAAAAATGGCTTTGTAACAGGAATAAAGTGTATTAAAATGGAGCTTGGTGAGCCTGATGAAAAGGGTAGACGTAAGCCGGTGCCTGTGAAAGACAGCGAGTTTATCATTGATGTAGATACAGTTGTAATGTCAATAGGTACTTCACCGAATCCGCTTATTAAAAACACAACAAAGGGCCTTGAAGTAAATTCAAAAGGATGTATTATTGTTGAGGAATCAACATTTGCAACAACAAAAGACAGTGTTTATGCAGGCGGTGACGCAGTAACAGGTGCAGCTACTGTAATTTCTGCAATGGGTGCAGGTAAGGCTGCCGCAAAGGCAATTGACGAAAAGCTTTCAGCACAATAAAAAAACAGCCCGTGAATTCGGTGTTGCGGGCTGTTTTCATTCATATATAATTGTGGGCACATAGTTTTTGAAAAGTGAATCGGGTAACGAAGGCAAAAGAGGAATTTCTTCAATCAGAACAAATTTTTCATCAATGAGCTGATAAAGCTTCATGGGCTTACCTTCCTTACGGCAATGCTTTATCATATAATCTGAGCCACGGCTTTTGCCGTCCCAGAAGATAAAAACGATGTCGGCAAGGCTGAGAATCCAATCGTTGCGCTTTAAGGGAGCTGATCTTCCGTAAAGCTCATATTCGGGAAGAATTTCAAGAATCTGTATACGGTGCTTAAGTGCATAGCTTCGTGCCATACGGTCAACGCCACGGGCACCGCCTGAAATAATCTGGGTATAATCTGTTCCGATAAGCTCAGAGGGCAGCTCTGCTTCGATGCTTCTTGAACCCACAATAGCAGCTTTCATATTATCACTCCTCACTGATAATCTTATCATAGGAAATTCAAAAAAGCAATAGAATTTGTAAAATATTTTCACTTTTATATTGAGATACGGAGATATAAAAATGTTTGAACTTAATCATATCAAGGGTAATACTTATTATTTTGAGGCTTACGCAAATGTAGGTGTTTTTATCAACAAAAAGGGACAGGTAATTCTTATTGACTCAGGTGACCACAGAAGAACTGTCAGAACCTTCAATAAAATTCTTGAAGAAAAGGGTATGATTCCCGATGTTATTATTTGTACCCACTGCCATGTTGACCATATCTCAGGTAATAGGTTCTTTCAGGAAAAATACGGAACAAAAATTCTTTGCACCGATAAGGAAAGAATGTTTATCAAATATCCTGAGATTGAGCCTGATATAATGTATAACGGCTACAGTGTCAATAAAAAGCTTAACCCTAACTATCAGGGTGAGCCTTCAGAGCCTGAGGTTATTACTGAGGATAATCTTCCTGAGGGTGTTGAGCTTATTCCCTTAAAGGGACATGCCTGGCAGATGGTGGGCGTAAAAACCGAGGATAATGTAATTTTCCTTTCAGACAGCATTATGTCAAAGGACACATGGCTTATGCATAAGCTGCCCTTCTTCAACGATGTTAACGGCAGCATTGAAACTCTGCAGATGGTAAAAACTCTTGAAGCGGATATGTTTGTTCCTTCTCACGCACAGCCTCTTACTGATATAAATAATCTTGCTGATTTCAATATTGATAAGTTTAAAGAGAGAAAACAGCTTCTCTATGAGCTTTGCGATGAAAACAGTGCAGATGAAATATTTGTTCTTTATATGAAGGCACTTCAGATTGATATACAGTCAAACCGTTATCAGACATATTATGTAATGATGCGTCATTATCTTCAGTCGCTTATTGAGGATAAGCTTATTGAAGGTGAGTTTAACGGTGAGAAGTATATTTACCGTAAAAAATAAAAGATTGTCAGACTCCACGGATTTATTCCGTGGAGTTGTTTTTCTTTCTATGTGAGTGCCTTGAAATAAAAATTAAAGCAATTTGCAAAATTTTTCAAATTACCTATTGACATTTTTTAGCAGTTGGAGTATAGTTATGACAGCGATTAGCACTCAAACACACAGAGTGCTAAAACGAAGGAATAACAAAGTGAGGTGAAGATATGGAATTAGGAAAAAGAAAAGAGCTTATTCTTTCAGCAATTGTTGAAAGCTTTATTGAATCAGGCGAGCCTATCGGTTCAAAAATGTTAATGCAGCTTCTTCCCATTTCAGTGTCTTCAGCTACTATAAGAAATGAAATGAGTGAGCTTGCAGAAATGGGCTTTCTTGAACAGCCCCACACCTCTGCAGGACGAATTCCTACTCAGGCAGGTTATCGCTACTATGTAGACAATCTTATGAATAAAAATCAGCTTGATGAGGAAGAAAGAAGACATATTAAAAACGAGCTTTCAATGTCGGTGGGGAATCCTGATAAGCTGCTTGAAAAAGCGGGTGAAATGCTTGCAAAGCTTACAGGCTGTGCAGCAGTTGCAACGACTCCTACCGATGAAGGTGCAGTAATCAAGCATATTGAAATTATGCCGGTGGGTACAAGAATAGCAATGATTGTTATGATGACCTCCTCGGGCATAATCAAAAACGGAATATGCAAAACAGAAACAGAAATCACTCCCGATATGGTAGATACCTTCTACAGTATTGTAAATGAAAACTTTATCGGCAGACCTGTTTCCGATGTAGGTACTGTAATGATTCAGACTCTTGTGGCTTCTCTTGGTGTTCACGCTCTGACAATGTCACCGCTTTTCGTTGTTCTTGCAGATATTGCAAATCAGGCACTACAGGCACAGATAAGACTTGAGGGTGAGCAGAATCTCCTTCATCACAGAGAATACGGCAACAGCATTTACGATGTAATGAAATTCTTCGATGAAAAGGATAAGCTTGAAAGAGCAATTTCTCAGAAGAAGGACACACCCTTGCAGGTTATTATCGGTAAGGAAAATATGTACCGTCAGCTTGAAAATTCAAGCGTGATTATTTCAAGATATTCAATCGGAGGTCACGACGGCGGTGCAATCGGAATTATCGGCCCCACAAGACTTGACTATAGAAAGCTCATACCCAGTATAGAATATCTCACCTCGGTTGTTGGTGAAATACTTACAGATACACTTGAAGAATAAGGAGTATTACTAATGGCTAAGAAAAAACAGAACGAAGCGGCTGAAAACGAAGAAATTCTTGAAACAGCTGCAGAAGAGGTCGTTGATGAGTCAAAGGCTCAGATCGAAGAGCTGGAAAAAGAGCTTGCAGCTTCAAAAGAGGCTCATATAAGAACTCTCGCCGAATATGACAACTACAGAAAGCGCACAGTAAAAGAAAAGGAAGCAACCTACGGTGATGCAAAGGCAAGTACAATTACAGAGCTTCTTCCCGTGCTTGACAATTTTGACAGAGCTTTAAGCGTTGACTCTTCAGATTTTGACTCATACAAAAAAGGTGTGGAGATGATTTATCAGAACTTCACCGAAATTCTTAAAAAGCTTGGCGCTGAAGCCTTTGGTGAAAAGGGCGAACAGTTTGACCCCAACTTCCACAACGGTGTAATGCACGTTGAAGACGATTCATTCGGCGAAAACGAAATTGCAGAGGTTTTCTCAAAGGGCTACAAGCTTGGCGACAGAGTTTTAAGACCCGCAATGGTTAAGGTAGCAAACTGAAAAAAAGCAGTTTAAATATACAATAATAAAACAAAACGAATTATATTTACGGAGGTAATTATATTATGGCAAAGATTATCGGTATTGACTTAGGTACAACAAACTCATGCGTAGCAGTTATTGAAGGCGGCGAGCCCGTAGTTATCGCTAACGCAGAAGGCGCAAGAACAACTCCCTCAGTGGTTGCTTTCTCAAAGACAGGCGAAAGAATGGTAGGTCAGGTTGCAAAGCGTCAGGCAGTAACAAACCCCGACAGAACAATTGCTTCAATCAAGCGTCAGATGGGTTCAAACTATCACGTTTCAATTGACGGCAAGAACTATACACCTCAGGAAATTTCAGCAATGATTCTTCAGAAGCTGAAGAGCGATGCAGAAGCATATCTCGGCGACAAGGTAACAGAAGCAGTTATCACAGTTCCTGCTTACTTCACAGACGCTCAGCGTCAGGCTACAAAGGACGCAGGTAAAATTGCAGGTCTTGAAGTTAAGAGAATCATCAACGAGCCCACAGCAGCAGCTCTTGCTTACGGCATTGACAAGGAAACAGATCAGAAGGTTATGGTATACGACCTTGGCGGCGGTACATTCGACGTTTCAATTATTGAAATGGGCGACGGTGTTCAGGAGGTTCTTGCAACTGCAGGTAACAACCGTCTTGGCGGTGACGACTTCGACCAGAGAATCATCGACTGGCTTGTTGCAGGCTTCAAGGCTGAGCAGGGTGTAGACCTTCGCGGTGACAAGATGGCTATGCAGAGACTTAAGGAAGCTGCAGAAAAGGCTAAAATTGAGCTTTCAGGCGTAACAACAACACAGATTTCACTTCCCTATATCACAGAAGATGCAACAGGTCCCAAGCACCTTGAAACAACTCTTTCAAGAGCAAAGTTCAACGAGCTTACAGCTGACCTTGTAGAAGCTACAATGGGTCCCGTTCGTCAGGCTATGAGCGACTCAGGTCTCAACGCTTCACAGATTGACAAGGTTCT
>JBGVFK010000014.1:0-9255 GCA_045121075.1 Acutalibacteraceae bacterium
TCGACTGCCGGAGAAGGGAGGATAAATGCAGTCAGATAATTTTGGCATAACAGCCATCTATTGCCGTTTGTCCCGTGATGACGGTACAGACAGCGAAAGCAACTCAATCGGTAATCAGAAAAAGTTGCTGTCACAAAAAGCTAAAGAGTTAAAACTCACCAACACAAAGTTTTATGTTGATGACGGTTATACGGGAACTAATTTCAACAGACCGGGTTTTCAGGCAATGCTTGAAGACATAGAAATGGGATATGTAACAACCGTTATGGTAAAAGACTTATCCCGTCTCGGTAGAGATTATGTTTCTGTTGGTCACTATACGGATAACTTCTTTCCTGAGCATAACATCAGATTCATAGCGGTCAACGACTTAGTTGACAGTAATGAAGGTGATAATGAAATTGCACCGTTCAAAAATATTATGAATGAGATGTATGCAAGGGATATTTCAAGAAAAGTCAGAAGCTCACACCGCATAAGAGGTAATCTCGGTGAACCGTTATCTCAACCGCCTTACGGGTATATGAAAGACCCGCAAAACAAAAAGAAGTGGATGGTTGATACCGAAGCAGCGGAAGTTGTTAAAAGTATCTTTGCAATGTGTATTGAAGGTAAAGGAAATGAAACTATTGCCCGAATACTTCAGGAAAACAAAGTGATGATACCGATGGCATATTGGCAGAGCAAAGGTCTTAACAAGGGCGGTAAGAAAACTCAGCCTGACCCGTATAAATGGTGTAAAACAACTGTTCAGAAGATTCTTGCTCAGCAGGAATACTGCGGTGATGTTATCAATTTCAAAACCTACTCAAAGAATTTCAAGAATAAGAAAAGACTTCAGAATCCCGAAGAAAACTGGAAGATTTTCAAGAATGTTCACGAGCCGATAATTGACAGAAACACCTTTGAAACTGTTCAGAAGATGAAAGCCAAAGGAAAACGCAGAGCACCTAATCCCGAACACGCTGAAAAGAATATGTTCTGCGGATTGTTATACTGTGCTGATTGCGGAAGTCCTTTGTGGTTCAATGTCAATCATCCTAATACTGACATCAAGTATTTTATGTGTTCCAATTACAAAGGTCGCAGAGGCACTTGTGAGGGCACACATTATGTCAGGGCAGATTCCTTGGAGCAGATTGTGATGCTTGAACTCAGAAGCCTTGCAAGTTTTCTCATTGAAGATGAAGAAGCGTTCGCAGATATTCTTGAAGCAAAGACGAATAAAAGCATATTCAATCAGCAGAAGTTTCTTGAAAGCAGTATTGATAAAGCAACAGCAAGAACTAAAGAGGTTGCGTTGATGTACGAAAAACTCTTTGAAAAGCACATCAACGGCATTGTTAATGAAGAAAGCTTTATGCAGTTATCTCAGAAATATGAAACAGAGCGTGATGAACTGAAAGTAAAAATCAGGCAGTACCAAGAAGAACTTTCAGAAATTGAAAATCTTCGTACAAGCAAAGAGCAGTTTACTTTTGCGGTCCGTAAGTTTATGCAGATGGAAACACTAACACCTGCACTCTTGAATGAGTTGATTGAGAAAATTGAAGTTCATTCTATTGAGGGTAAGGGTAAAAACAAAACACAAAAAATCATTATTCATTACCGCTTCATCGGGGTTATTGAAAATCCTGTTAAAGAGGAAAATATAGTCCTCGAAGCAAGACAAGGCGTAGCCGTAGAATATCTCACGGCATAACAAAAAAGAGCAGGCTCAAAACCTGCTCGATACATAACAATTATATATAATTTAACTATGAGGAAATGTAAAAAAAGAAAAGTGAGTATTCACTTGTGTTATGAATACTCACTATGGTCCGAGTGACAGGACTTGAACCTGCGGCCTCTTGACCCCCAGTCAAGCGCGCTACCAAGCTGCGCCACACCCGGATGTCTCTTAACGACTTGCCTATTATAGCATAATATAGAGATTTGTCAAGAGGTATTTTGAATTTTTTTGACATTTTTTAAAAAATATTTTCAGCCCGCTTATTTCAGGGTCGGATCACCATTCTCATCAAATTTTACATATCTGATTCTCGCATGACGACACGGGTCATAAAGTGATTCCTCGCAATAAGTTCCGCACTCACCCTTAAGATGACTTTCAGGTCTTGCGTGATAAACAAGAAGTAATTTACCTTCCTCGTCAACAACAAAGCTGTTGTGACCGGGACCTGCCTCACCAATAAGATCAGATGTTTCAAGAACAGGCGTTTCAACCTTTGTCCAACTTTCTTTATTCATAAGTTCACTGTTGTTGTCTGCATAAAGCATACCCATACAGTACTCTGCGCCTGTGCCTGAAGCAGAAAAGAAAACATATACCTTATCATCAGTTTTAAGTACGCTTGCACCTTCATTAACTCTGAAGTTAACTTTTTCCCAATCATATTCGGGTTTAGTGAGAAGTATAGGGCTTGAAATTAACTGATTAGGTTCTTCAGGATTGATCTCAGCCATAAACAGTGAAGAGTCACCTATAATCTCTGCCCATATCAGATAGTGCTTATTATTATGCTCAAAATATGTCATATCAAGTGAGAAGCTGTTGAACGATACATTGTCACCTTCGGTCGCTTTCACCTTGCCAAGCTCAACCCACTTGTCATAAATTGGGTCACTGCCTTCAAGCTTAAGCATATAGGGTCTTATGTGCCACACATCATCACTGTTTCCTGCCGCAAAGAAAACATACCACTTGCCGCAGATTTCATGTATCTCAGGCGCCCATATATGCTTTGACATAATGCCTTCAGAGTGAGCGTGCCAGATTTCTTTTTCTTCTGCAGAGCTGAGACCTTCAACGGTTTTACTTCTTCTTAAAATTATTCTGTCATAACCGCTGTCCACATTCAGATATGCAGGATATGACGCAGTAAAATAATAGTAGCCGTCACTGCCTTTTGTTATATAAGGGTCTGCCCTTTCAACTATAAACGGATTCTTGTACATACCATATTTTCTCCTGTGCTTTTTTATTCTATTCTACAATTCAAAAAATCTTATGTCAAGTCTTTTTGGTTTCGGATAAACTATCCTCTGCAATAAAAACAATTGTCATTACTATCAGTCCTACAGATACAGGTATAGAATGAGATGTTGCTGCTCCACAGCTACTTATACCACTTGAAAAAGTACTTACCGTAACAGGAAAAAGCTTAAACATAACAGTTGCAATTAAATAACTCAGAAAAGCCGATAAGCATCTTACTGAAATGTATTTTATAACGCTGATTTTCATCCGGCTTATTGTGGAAAAAATCTGAAATGTAACTGATAATCCGCCAAAGCTCATTGCACCTGCAATAAACGGCAACGAAAACACATTCCACGATGAGTTGATTCCGTTTGTAATTTCGACTATAGATTTTACAGTAAGCTTTGCTTCATCCGTAAGTCCAAAAATATCAACAAGTGAAGTGAGCGCAGAAAACAGTATGGTAAATGCACATATATAAAGCATTGTTGCCGCTGATTTTTTTACAGCTTCGGTGAATGCAGATGAGATATTTCCTTTATACTCAACTATCGGTAATACTTCATATTCGGCTTTTTCTTTTATAAAAGCACGCTGAATCAACCCAACAATAATGGAAGATAAAATAACACTTAAATATATAAGTACACCCGCTTTTACACTTTTATAAAGTGTAGCACCAACAAAAGACACAGCAAAGCCAAGGGATGGATTCACCGAAAACATTAACATTCTCTCCCCTGATTTTTTAGTTATCTCTCCTTTTTCAATAATATTTTCAATACACAACGCACCTACAGGATATCCACCTAAGCAAGAAAGAAGAAAAACAGTAAAGGAATACGGAATTTTAAATAGCTTTATAGATATATAATCAAATAGTCTGCTGAATTTACTGATTGTTCCTGATGTACTCATAAACTCAACAGCTACCATAAACGGATAAAGCGACGGGATTAAGCTTTCAAGACAAAGCCTGAGTCCTTCCTTCACTCCTTCAGAGGCTTCAGAAGGGAAACGCAGAAGTAAAAACATAAATACAAAAATTATATATAATTGAAACACATAAGGAACTAAATTTAAACTGTGTTTACCTATCACTTTATTAAATTTATTCATTTACTCACCATCTTTTTTTCATCATTAAGAGCTGTATTTTCTCATAGAATTATACTGATTGGAGTGATAAAAAATGACTAACAGTTTCAGGAATAAAATTGAACAAATTACGCCTGAAGAATTGCCTGAAATTCTGATGCCGCACATTGAGTTGTGTGCCGACAAAAAGGCGATTGTAGAAGGCTGTAAAGGCATTCTAAGTTACAGTGATGAACTTATAAGCCTAAACTGCAAAAGCTTCACAGTGAGCTTCACGGGAGCAAATCTCAGCCTTTGTGAAATGACGGAGGGTAAGGTTACCGTAAAGGGTAAAATTTCTGAAGTTAATTTACTTTCCTGAGGTGAATTTATGAATCCTGTTAACCTTTTACGGTATATAAACGGTTATGTATGCTTTTCAGCTGAAGGAGGCTTTATTGAAAGATTCTTTAACCTTTGTACAGCCAATAAGATTCTTCTATGGGACACTGCATATACCGATAACAAGCTGTATTCAAAATGCGCTGTAAAAAATATAGGTGAGCTAAGAAGAATTGCACGAAAATCAGGAGTGAGGCTTAAATTCCAAAGCATATCCGGGTTATATACTGATCTTAAAAAGCAATCAGATAAAGTAGGGCTACTTGGTGGAATATTGTTTTTTATGGCCTTTTTCAGCTATATGAGCTGCTTTGTGTGGAGTATAGATGTAACAGGAAACTACAATATTCCAAGTGAAGCCGTTAAACAAGCTGCCGAAAAATACGGACTATATGTTGGCACATATAAGCCTGCATTTGATGAAACATCAGCAGCCAATGCCCTTTCTCAGAACAGCAACGGAAATTTTGATTGGTGCGCATTCAATATTAAAGGAAGCAGAGCCACTGTTGAAATAAGAGAGCACAAGGAATCAATAAGAGAAAAACAAGTAAAAGAGCCTTGTAACATAATCAGCGATAAAGACGGCATAATTCTAAATATAGAAGCTTATGAGGGCATAGCAGAGGTTTCTGAAGGCGATGCTGTTAAAAAGGGAGATATGCTTATTAACGGTGCTACTGATAACGAGGATATGTCGGTGCTATTCGTTGAGTCAGATGGTAAGATTACCGCTCTTACATCAGACGAACTGAAAATTAAATTTTTCAAAAATGAAGAAATTTTCAGAATTAATGATAGTGCAACTAAATATGTGGTTAACTTTTTCACACTCAAATTCCCATTTATTTTTATTAATAAAAACTCTGATTTCGAGCATTATTTACACCTTGATTATAACGGCACTGAGCTTCCTGTATTTTTGAATATAAAAACAAAATACAATAAATCCGAAGTAAAAAGAAGTTCAGCTGAAGCTTTTCTGTCTTCTCTTGAAAAGTATTCATTTGAAGCAAGAAATCAAAATAACAATTCGCTTTTACTTACAGAAAAGCCCTCCATTTTAGTAAACGATTACAGTATAATTATAAAAAATGAATGGAAGGTTATTAGTTTTATTGGAGAAAAGCAGAAAATTTCAATAGAAAACTGAAAAAAATCTTAGAAAACTATTCACTTTTTTAAGAAAATGTGCTAAAATTTGAGAGATAATGGCTAAACTTATGTATAAAGTGTCGTAATCAAACGTATTAAACTGAACGAGGTGTAATTTTTTGGTTGAACAAACAGTTAGCATCGAACGAATGGAGCACGCTGTAAGTCTCTTTGGCTCCTTCGATGAAAATATAAAGCTGATAGAAAAAGAGTTTTCTGTTTCCATTCTTACAAGAGGCAGTGAAATTAAAATTCACGGTGATGATGAAAATGTTGATAAAGCAAAGCGAGTTATAGAAAAACTGCTTTATCTTCTCAACAAGGGTGAAACTCTTTCTGAGCAGAATATCAGATATGTAATCAGCCTTGTTAAAGACGGAAACGAAGATAAACTTTCATCAATAAGCAGCGACTGCATTTGCATAAGTGCTAAAGGAAAACCCATCAAGCCTAAAACCCTCGGTCAAAAAAAGTATATTGACAAGATTAAAGATAACACAATTGTAATCGGTGTTGGTCCTGCAGGTACAGGTAAAACCTATCTTGCTGTTGCAATGGCTGTAAGTGCCTTCAGAGCAAAGCAGGTCAACAGAATTATACTTACAAGACCTGCAGTAGAAGCCGGTGAAAAGCTTGGTTTTCTTCCTGGTGATTTACAGCAGAAGGTTGACCCCTACCTCAGACCGTTATACGATGCTCTCTGGGATATGCTCGGACCTGAAAACTTTCAGAAATATCAGGAAAGAGGGAATATTGAGGTCGCTCCCCTTGCTTATATGCGAGGCAGAACGCTCGATGACAGCTTCATTATTCTTGACGAAGCACAGAACACAACTCCTGAGCAGATGAAAATGTTCCTTACCCGATTAGGCTTCGGCTCAAAAATTGTTGTTACCGGTGACATTACACAGATTGACCTTCCCGATGGAAAGAAATCTGGTCTCGTTGAAGTGATTAAGATTCTTAAAAACGTTGAAGACATTGAAACTGTAAAATTCTCTGAAAAAGATGTGGTAAGACACAAGCTTGTTCAGGATATTATAAAAGCCTACGACAAATACGAGGAGGTTAAAAGAAGAAAATGAAAGACAGAATCAAAGTAATAATTACAAACAATCAGAAAACTGTCCGTGTTCCCACAGGTGTACGTATGCTCATAAGACGCTGCTGCAACGCAGTTCTTATCGGTGAAGATTTCAAGGGCTCAGCTGAAATCAGTGTTACAATCGTTGATAATGCAGATATACACGAGCTTAATCTTAAGCACAGAAACATCGACAGACCTACAGATGTTCTCTCTTTCCCTCTCGGTGTTGACGGTGTATATGATATAAACAATGATACAGGCGCTCAGATGCTTGGCGACATTGTTATTTCAATAGAAAAAGCTATGGAGCAGGCTGAGCTTTACGGTCACAGCCTTGACAGAGAAATTGCTTTTCTTACAGTTCATTCAATGCTTCACCTTCTCGGCTACGATCACGAGCCCGGTGGACTTGAGCTTGTAAGAATGAGAGAAAGAGAAGAGGCTGTTCTTACTCAGCTTGGTCTTGTAAGAAGCGGCAGCTACTATACAATGGAATAAAATGAACGAATATAAAAAACTATTCAGAAGCTTTATCTATGCCTTTCAGGGTATAGGTTATGTAATTAAGCACGAGAGAAATTTCCGTATTCACCTTTCATGCATAATTTATATGTTCTCAATACTGCTTTTCAGCGATTGGTTCACTCTTACAAGAACCGACTATGCAGTTCTTCTGATTACTTCAGCGATTGTATTAAGTCTTGAAATTGTTAACACAGCTATCGAAAATGCAGTTAACCTTTACGGTGAAAAACATACAAAATTCGGAAAAATTGCAAAGGATGCGGGTGCAGGTGCAGTTCTTATTGCAGCTATCTTTGCTGTACTTACAGGAATTGCGATACTCCTTCAGCCTGATGCCTTTATGAATATGTATGTTTATTTCAAAGGCAACCCCCTGATGTTTGTTGTTTTCGTGCTTTCCATTATACCAATGACTTTATTTATCTTCTGGGGTAACCCTTTCAATAAAAGGAAATAATTATGAGCGAACAGTTCACAAGAACAGAAATGTTAATCGGAAAAGATGCATTGGCAACCCTTAAAAATTCAAGGGTTGCTGTTTTTGGTGCAGGCGGTGTAGGCGGATATGTTATTGAAGCCCTTGCACGAAGTGGTGTCGGTGCTATAGATATTATTGATAATGATACAGTAAGCGAAAGCAACATTAACCGTCAGATAATTGCATTGAGATCTACAATAGGCTCTTTTAAGACTGAAACGGCCAAAAAGAGAGTTCTTGATATCAACCCTGACTGCAAGGTCACTGTTTTTAACACCTTCGTTTTACCTGAAAATATTGATGATTTTGACTTCTCTGTTTACAGTTATGTAGTAGATGCAATTGATACAGTTTCAGGCAAGCTTGCTATAATTGAAAAAGCTTACAATGAAGATATACCGGTTATTTCTTCAATGGGCACAGGCAACAAGCTTGACCCGACAAAATTTACAATAACAGACATCAGCAAAACAAGTGTATGCCCACTTGCAAGAGTTATGAGATATGAGCTCAAAAAAAGAGGTATAAAAAAACTTAAGGTTCTTTTTTCAACAGAAGAGCCTATTAAACCAAAAGCAGAAAAAGATGAACGAGGTAAAATTCCTCCGGGAAGTATATCCTTTGTCCCTTCTGTCGCAGGCTTAATAATCGGTGGCGAGGTAATTAAAGATTTAATAAAAGAATAAAAGGATGGTGCAAAAAATGTTAGAAAAAGTTACTCTTCCTGTATACTCCAAAGAAGAAGAAATATTTAACGGCATTTCACACGGCATAGGTATTCTTTTCAGTATTTTTGCGATGATATATTTCATCCTTAATTCATCATCAAAAACAAGTGTATACGGCTCGGTAATCTACGGAATTGCAACAACAATACTTTATTTTTCTTCAACAATGTATCACACAGTAAAAAAAGAAAAAATCAAGAAGATTTTCCGCCTTATTGACCACAGCGCAATTTTTCTTATGATTTCAGGTATTGTTCTGGCTCTTAATGTTATTACCATATATCCTGTAAATAAGTTGCTGTCTGTCTTTGGTTCAGTTGCAACCGTTATAGTAGCAGTAGTCGGACTTGCTCTTACTTTTATCGATCAGGAAAAATATAAGAATGTACAGATGATTTTATATGTGGCAATTTCTTGTATACCAATTTTCGGAGCTAAGACACTGTTTGATACTCACGAAAAAGCCCAATTGATTACTATTTTACTTGTTACAGGCGGAATAGTTTACGGCATCGGAATGGCTTTATACATAATAAGCAAGAAAAAGAACAAAAAGTATTTCCACAGTATTTTTCATTTGTTTATTCTTGGCGGAACATTCATTCATTTCTTTGCAATACTTAACGCAATATAAAAATGGTACAGACAAAAATCTGTACCATCAGACTGTCGATAAACACACAAGAACAACAATGTTGTGTTTGTATGTAAATCGTACAATAAATTCAAATTGATATTAAGGATAAGAAAATCGAACAAAGCATCGAGCTTTGTTCGATTTTAACATTGTTTTGACCTTTTTTTACCCTCTCGGAGTACC
>JBGVFK010000015.1:0-7100 GCA_045121075.1 Acutalibacteraceae bacterium
CGCATAAATTCCCTTTTTTATTGCAAACAACACCAACAAGAGTATATGTTCTTTTTTCTGTTTTATCGGAAAAAGCTTTTCCGTCGGGTATTTTCATTGAAAGAGTTATTTTATCACCGATTTTTTTATCCGTTAAGCCAAGTGTCATAAGAGACTGTCTTTCTATTGCAATCTCTCCGTCAGCTTCAGGAAGTCTGCCTTCATAAAGATATGGGTAGTACATCTCGACAGCCTTATCTTCAAGCCAGGCCACGGCAGTACCGACATCAGCGTTTGCCTCATCCTTATAAGCAAAACCGATTGTGTGAGCAAAGCTGTAATCGGCAACTAATTCTGCAAGAGTACCTTTTTCAAAATTGGCATCTGTTGCATTCAAAAAAATTGCATTTTGGGTACCGAAAAGTCTGCGTTGTGTTTCTTCAGCTGAACTTTGCCAACAGGAAAGGAAGAAAGGTATTCCCGATGCAAAAACCATAGCAAGAATGATGCCGATAATGAGAATAGTATATTGCTTTTTGCGTTGTTTCAGGTTACCCATAGCAAGAGTATTAACCGTCAGTTTCTTCTTCATTGCTGTTCACCTCCCTGAGTTACACAGAGGGTGCAGGCTTGGTGTCTTTGACTATCTTGCCGTCCTCAATGGTGAGAATTCTCTCTGCCTGCTCTGCAACGTGCAGGTCGTGGGTTACAAGAATAAGGGTAACGCCAAGCTGCTTACTGACATATTTGAGAAGTGACAGCACCTCTCTGCCACTCTTGCCGTCAAGATTACCCGTAGGCTCATCGGCAAAAAGTATGGCAGGTCTGTTGGCGAGGGCTCTTGCGATTGCAATTCTCTGCTGCTGACCGCCTGAAAGTGCAGAGGGAAGATGTTCTAATCTGTCACGGATACCGAGCATATCAATAACCTTGTTAAGGTACTCCTCGTCAGGCTTTTTGCCGTCAAGCATAACGGGAAGCAGAATATTTTCGTATCCCGTCAGCTCCTGAACAAGGTTGTATGCCTGAAAAACGAAGCCAAAACGACGGCGTCGAAGAATAGACAGCTGATTGTCGTTGTATGATGAAAGCGACTTTCCGCCGTAGTAAACGTGACCGCTTGTGGGATTTTCGAGTGAGGAAAGCACATGAAGGAAGGTTGACTTACCTGAGCCTGAGGGACCCGTGATAGCACAGAATTCACCCTGCTCAAAGCTGACAGTTACATCATCAACGGCTTTGACCACATTTTCACCGCTTAAGTATTCTTTGGTGAGGTTTTTGCATTCTATAATGTTCATAATAACACTCCTTTTGATATTGTAACTTCATTGTACACGGTCAACCTTACGATTAGGTGACTTTTACCTTAAGATTTCGTAAGATAAGAAAATCGGGCACAGGCAAACTGTACCCGATTGTTGTTTATAGCTTAAGATTAGCATCAATTATGGGAAAGCACATAGCCACACGAAGACCCTTTTCGCTGTTCTCGGCAGTGATTGTACCGTGGTGCTTTTCTACTATTGCCTTGGTGATAGAAAGACCTATACCTGCATTGTCAGGTGATGCATTCTGACTGCGGTGAAATCTTCTGAAAAGCATAGAAAGCTCATCCTCTGCCACACCGCCGCCGTTATCCTCGATTATAACGCTGACAGATTTTTCTGCTTCCTCAATGCTAATATCAACCTTGCCGTCACTTGCCGTATGCTCGCAGGCGTTTTTGATAACATTACCGAGTGCCTCACGAAGCCAGGCTTTGTCTGTACGAAGATTACCTTTGCCCTTAACTGTGATAGCTTTAGTCGGAAATAGAGTAGAAAACTCTACCTTAAGGTCAAGCAAAAGGTCGGAAAGCTCTGTTTCTTCAAAGTTCATCACATAGGTATCGCTGCGGATTTTTTCTAATTTGAGCACATTGTAGATAAGCTTTTCCATCTTGCTTATGAGGGCAAGCTCTTTTTCAGTATGGCTGTCGGGTGAGGAATTGTGTGCCATCTCACAGTAAAGACGAAGCCCTGCAAGAGGTGTTTTCAGTTGATGAGAGATATCAGAGATAAACTCTGTGTTATTTTTGGCTTCGAGCTTGGTGTACTCACGCTCCTGAATAAGTCTTGTTTCAAGCTCGCAGATGTTGGTCTGCAAGTGAGCAAGATCACCGTCAGAGGTAGAAAGCTCGGTCATCGTGCCATCTTTGATGAATTTGTCTATGCTCCGTGTCAAGGCACGGACTTTCTTTTTGTTGATGATGTGAAGTGCAATTAAAACTGCACACAGTACAGTTACAACAACGATAGCGACAATGAGAAAAATATCTTTCATCTTAATCCTCCCATCTGTAACCGGTACCACGAACAGTTGCGATATGGTTAGCACCTATCTTGTCACGCAGACGGCTGATGTGTACCGAAAGAGTGTTGTCATCTATAAAGTTGCCATCGCTGTCCCAAATCCGCTGCAGAAGTGAAGCACGGGTCACGATAACACCGTTATTCTGAATAAGGGCAGAGAGGATCTGAAATTCGGTAGGCGTAAGGAAGAGGGTTTCACCGTCTTTCTTCACGGTCATATTTGAAATATCGACTATGATATCACCGAACTGATAGGTTGTGGTTGCAGTCTTTCTGCGAAGAAGTGCACGGATACGGGAAAGAAGCTCAAGAAGCCTGAAAGGCTTGGTTACATAGTCATCTGCACCTGCATCAAGTCCACGGACAATCTGAAACTCCTCATCACAGGCGGTAAGGAAGAGTATCGGCACATCTGCACCCGTAGAGCGGATATATCCGCAAAGGTCAAGCCCGTTTCCGTCAGGAAGCATAACATCAAGGATAACGAGATCGAAGCTGTCTTCGTTGAAAAGCTTCCTGCCTTCCTTACAGTTACACGCTGAAACAGGCTCGTAGTCTTCTTTCAAAAGAAGCTCACACAAGCCTTCACGGAGATATATATCATCTTCAACGAGGAGAATTTTTGCTTTCATTGTTTCACCGTCCTAATGAAATCATTGATTCTATTATACAGATATGCTATACTTATTTCAACATAGTGAATCTTAAGATTTTGTAAGATTGGGATTGGTGATATTGCTGTGAAATAAGCAATTATATTTGGATGTTTCAACAAAGTTCTATATTTTAGTGTTACTTTTTCCACTTCGTGACACTTAATATGTAACACAAGAAATATATAAATAAGTAGTATTGGAATCCCAATCTAATCAATAGATATCAATGTACAATTATATAACAATTTTCGGAGGTTAATTATGTGGATTTTTGAATGTGTAAAAAATTATTCTGAAATGCGTGCTAAAATATCTAAAGCTTTATTTTGCATTTCATTGATAGAGATATTTATATTAGCTCAAATATCTCCTGATTTTTCTGATGTGTTAAAGACAGTTTGAAAATATAGAAAAAGTATTTTCTGAATGTTACAGAGTATTGAAGTCTGGCGGAATTTTTTACTATTCTATCGTACATCCAGCATTTTATGACAGCGAATGGGTTAAGGATAAAAAAGGTTATTGTTACGGTAAAACCATCAGCTCATACATTGAACCTTATTCCTTTACAAATGAATTTTGGGGTAAAACTGAACATTTTCATCGTTCTTTATCCTACTATCTGAATGTTGCCTCAGAACAAGGTTTTGTTTTAAAATATGTAGAAGAACCTGTATCTTATGATGGTGTAACTAAAAATAAGGATTTGCCCCTGTTCTTCTTTGCGGAATATAAGAAATCAATATCACTTCAGACGAACACATAAATTTCCAAGATAACAGCAATGCCTTAACCATACAAAAAACAAAATTCTCAAACTTTTTTGATTTAAAGTGTTGACTTTTTATTTTCAGAGTACTATAATTGTTAAAAATTGATTTTTGAAGGTAACAGATATGAACTCAGCTCTTTTAAGCTCAAGTAAGTTTTTCTTTAGCTTCAGCGTAGCTTTTTACTTTGGCTATGCTTATTTTGCTTAGGAAAAGTTACTTGTGAGAGCATGATGTTTTAAAGAATTACTTGAATAAATAATAAAAAGTATTTCAGAGCCTCACTTGTAACTCATGCAAGTGAGGCTTTTACATTTTGAAAGGAAGGTCCGCATATGTCAAGCAAACTGGACGAAGCAAGAAAAATCATAAACAGAGTAGATTCTCAGATGGCTGAGCTTTTTACAGAGAGAATGAGAGCTGCTGAAATGGTTTTTGAATATAAAAAGGAGTTCGGACTTCCCATTGCAGACTCCCAAAGGGAAGATTTTGTAATTGAAAAAAATTCTGCGCTGATAGATGACGATATCATCAAGGAATATTATATGGGTTACATCAAAAACCTTATGGATATCTCCAAGGCGTATCAGTATCGTATGCAGGGCGGACTCAGAGTAGCGTACAGCGGCGTAGAAGGTGCTTTTGCTCATATTGCCGCAGGCAGAATTTTCCCCGACAGTAACCGTATTTCCTTCAGAGATTTCAAATCAGCTTACGACTCGGTTGTGAAGGGTGAGGCTGATGTGGCTGTGCTTCCCATTGAAAACAGCTACGCAGGTGAGGTGGGTCAGACAATTGACCTTATATTTTCAGGAAATCTTTTCATTAACGGAATTTACGAGCTTGAAATTCATCAGAACCTTTTGGGCGTTCAGGGTGCAACCGTTGAGGATGTAAAAAAGGTTACAAGCCATCCCCAGGCACTCGGTCAGTGCCACGATTATATTAAATTCCGTGGCTTTGAGGTTGAAGAGGCAAACAATACAGCAATTGCCGCAAAAACAGTTGCTGAAATGAATGACAAATCTCTTGGTGCTATTGCAAGTGTGGAAACCGCTGAAATATACGGGCTTAAGGTTCTTGAAGCGAATATCAATAAGAGTGGAGAAAACACCACTCGATTTGCAGTTCTTTCAAAGGTAAAGGCTGAATCACCGTCACTTACAAGCTCCGTGCTTATGTTTACCGTTAAAAATGAGGCAGGCTCACTTGCAAACGCCATCAGCATTATCGGTAAATACGGATACAATATGACAGCGCTGAGAAGCAGACCGCTGAAAAAACACTCATGGCAGTATTATTTCTATATAGAAATTGACGGAACAACCGAAAGCGAAGAAGCTAAGAAAATGATTGCAGAGCTGAACAGTGTCTGCGATAAGCTTAAAATTGCGGGAACCTTCGCACCGCATTGTGAGATATAGGAGCGGGTTATGAATATACATCTTGATTTAAAGGAAAACAGCTACGATATTATAGTAGAAAGAGGTATTCTCAAAAAGGCAGGAGAGCACCTTAATCTGAACAGACGAGTTCTTGTTGTTACTGATTCTGGCGTACCCGAGATTTATGCCGATACACTTGCAAAGCAGTGTAAGGCTTCGGTTGTATGCACAATTGAAGCAGGTGAAGAATCAAAGAGTTTAAAAACCTTTGAAAAGCTTCTTTCGCTTATGCTCCAAAACGGTTTTTCAAGAAAGGACTGCGTTGTTGCTGTAGGCGGCGGTGTTGTTGGCGACCTTTCAGGCTTTGCCGCATCAGCTTATATGCGTGGCGTTGATTTTTACAATATTCCCACAACTCTTCTTTCTCAGATTGATTCCTCAATTGGCGGAAAAACTGCAGTTAATTTTGGCGGAATAAAAAATATAGTGGGTGCTTTTTATCAGCCCAAGAAGGTTCTTATTGACCCTGAGTTGTTAAGCACCCTTCCTGAAAGACAGATTTCAAACGGCCTTGCTGAAGCGGTTAAAATGGCACTTACATCTGATGAAAAGCTTTTTGAAATCTTTGAAAATGAAAATATAAAAGAAAGTATAGATGAGATTATTGTCCGTTCTCTCAACATAAAAAAGAGTGTTGTGGAGCAGGACGAAAAGGAAACAGGCCTCAGAAAAATTCTCAATTTCGGTCACACAATCGGACACGGAATTGAAAGCACCAACGAGGACGGTCTTTATCACGGTGAGTGCGTTGCACTGGGACTTATTCCTATGTGCGGTGAGGAGATAAGACCGAGAGTTATAAATGTTCTTAAAAAATGCGGTCTTTATAATCCTATCAATTTCAATTGGGATAAAATCAGCGAGGCTATGTTCCACGATAAAAAAGCTGACGGTGACACAGTTGATGTAATTATGGTCAGCGAAACAGGAAAATTTGAAATAAAAAAACTGAAGTGCATTCAGGTTATTGAAATTGCAGAAGAATGTCTGGGATGGTGATATAAATGAAAAATACATTCGGCAACAGTGTTGCGGTTACCCTTTTCGGTGAAAGCCACGGTGAATATATCGGTGCTGTTCTTGACGGTCTTGCACCTGGAATTGAAATAAAAAGAGAATATATTGAGCATATGCTCACTCTCAGACGTCCTGACGGAAAAATTTCTACACCGAGAAAAGAAAAAGACGAATTTAAAATTGTAAGCGGTGTTGTCAACGGAAAGACAACAGGCACACCCTTGACTATTCTTATACCGAACGAAAATGTCAAAAGCTCTGATTATGCTGAGATGAAAACAGTAGCCCGTCCTTCTCACGCTGATTATACGGCAGAGTGTAAATATCACGGCTATCAGGATTCAAGAGGCGGAGGACATTTCAGCGGAAGAATTACAGCGGCTCTTGTGGCTGCAGGTGCTGTGTGCAAATGTGCTCTTGAACAGAAGGGTATTTTTATCGGTACCCATGTTAAAAGCTGTGCAGGGGCTTCAGACAGAGATTTCTCTGATTACACTTCTGATATTAAGAGTCTTAATGAAAAGACCTTTGCTGTGCTTGACGAAGCCTGTGAAGAAATGATGAAAAATAAAATTCTTGAAGCCGCATCAGAAGGCGACAGCGTTGGCGGTATTCTTGAAACTGCAGTAACAGGTGTTCCAGAAGGTGTCGGTGAGCCTTGGTTTGATTCAGTTGAAAGCCTTATTTCTCATATGATGTTTTCAATTCCTGCAGTTAAAGGTATTGAATTCGGTGCGGGCTTCGGCTTTGCTGATATGAAGGGTAGTGTGGCAAACGATCCGTTTAAAATTGAAAACGGAAAAATTGTTACAGCAACAAACAATAACGGTGGTATAAACGGTGGAATCACAAACGGTATGCCCATAATTTTCAGAACAG
>JBGVFK010000016.1:0-10836 GCA_045121075.1 Acutalibacteraceae bacterium
CCTCTGTCTGCTGCCTCGCAAAGACGGATGTAGGTTTCAACAGGGAACTTTGAGTCGATAGGAAGATAAGTAAAGGCTTCCTTATCGTCACCTGAGGGAATTTTAACGGCAAACTCTACAATATTTCTTGAAAGAGGAACAGTCATAACATTTCTCTCGTACATACCGGGAATAGTCTGATCAAGAAGACCCTCAAGCTGAACCTCCGCCCACGTACCTCTTGCTTTAACATTTGTGAGAATGCGGTTAAGCGAGGTAACATTTTCAGTAACACTGCCTGAAAGCACCTTCATTTCACCAAGTGATTTATAAACATTTTCAAGCTGTTCGCTTACTGTTTTGAAAGACATATCAAGGCGCTTTGTGAGAGTTTCGTTAAGCTTTTCGTCAACGGTAAGGCGCATCTGCTCAAGCTTTTCTTCGTTGCTCTTGCGCATATCAAGAAGTCTTGCAGAAATCATATCGGCCATTTTGATATTGAACTCATAGTTATCCGCTGTCATTTTGGAAAGTCTTTCAGACATATCCTTAATGCCTTCGCCTATTTCCTTTCTCTGCTGACTCTGTGCGTTGGCATTTTCAACTCGGCTGCGGCTGAATTCATCACGCACTGCAGAGGAAATTTCATTGGCAGTTTTTGTAAGCTCCTCCCTTGTTGCCTTCTCAGAATTTAAAATGCTTTCATATTCTTTGTTATTATTCTTTTTCAGCACAATAACAAGGAGCCCGATGCATATAATAAGTAGTATAATAATTAATGCTGAAAAAATCAGTAAAAGCTTTGTTGTATCCATAACAATAACCTCCTTTGAAAATACGGATTAATTGTACCACAAAGATAATTGGTCTATTTTTTCATTTGAGAATTAAAAGTATATTTCTGAATTAAGGATTGAAAAAAAATGAAAAAGATAATTTCACTGCTTCTTGCTGTAATGCTTCTGTTTTCCCTTTCTGCTTGCTCAGACACAAAGGGAATTGATGCCCGACTTATTTTCCCTATTGACAGCGACCCTCGCTTTCTTGATCCGCAGATAATTTCTGACACCGGTGCAAGAAACATTATTCTCAACACCTTCGAGGGACTTGTAACCCTTGGAGAAAACGGTGAGATTCTTCCCGGTATGGCTCAGAAATGGGATGTTTCTTCTGACGGAAGAACCTATGTATTTTACCTGAGAGAGGATTCCCGTTGGAGAGTTACCTCAGCGGCCAAAAAGGTGCTTGGCGGTGACGAAATTCAGCTTTACCCCACATATAACGAAAAGGGTAAGCTTATTCCCATTGAGGAAGGCAAGGAAGTTTTCAACATTACCGTAACAGCCCACGATTTTGCCTTTGCTCTTAAACGAGCTCTCAGACCTGAAACAAAATGCCCCACTGCATATAAGCTTTATGCAATTACCAACGCAAGATCCATTAACGAGGGTACTATGCCTGAAAGCGACCTTGGTGTTGCTGTGCTTGACGATTTCACACTGAAAATCACCCTCGAAAATGACGACCCTGATTTTCTTTACACTCTGCTTGAGCCCTCATGTATGCCCTGTAACGAAATCTTCTTTGAAAAAACAGGCGGCAGATACGGTCTCGCAACCCGTTATCTCATATATAACGGTCCGTTCTACATCAACAACTGGGCTGATGATGCTTCAGTTTCAATCAGAAAGAACGCAGACTATTACTACAACGACGAAAATGTAATGCCCTACTCCGTTTATTTTTCAATCAACGATGAGCAGGACACCCGTCTCAGAAAGCTGAAAAATGAGACCTACGATATTACTCCCTTTAACGAAAAGCAGGCGCTTTCAGTTGCGAATGACAAAAAGTACCGTGTGGACAGCTTCAGCTCAGGTATGTACTCCCTCATTTTCAACTGCGAGGATGATTACCTTAAAAATGTTGACATCCGTCGTGCGATAGCATCATGCTTCAACTTCGGTCTTATTAAAACAGACTTCGGCACAGAGGTCGCAAGTCATATTTTCCCGTCGGCTCTTACAATCGGCTCTGAGCCCTTCGGTCAGCTTACACAAAGCTTTAAGGCCTACAGCACAGACAACGCAAAGACAGTTATGCGAAAGGGTCTCAATGCCATTGACAAAAACAAGGCTGAGGTAGTTCTTCTCTGCAAAACTGCTGACGAGGTTTTTGCACGAAAGGTTATTCAAAACTGGCAGGCAACACTTGGTGTTATCTTCAATGTTTCTGTTGAAACAACTGACGAATACACCCTCCAGAAGCGAATCAGAAGCGGAGAATATCAGCTTGCTCTTGGTGAAATTTCTTATGACGGTAACTCTGTTCAGGATGCCGCTCTGAGATTCACCTCCGGCAACCGCGACAACATTTCAAACTACTCCTCAAAGGGCTACGACGATGCCGTTAAGGCACTCTCTCAGGCTGATGGCGGTGTTCAGAAAGCAAAGGCCGCACAGAGAGTTGAAAGCTACCTTTCAGGCGCTGCAGTTGTACTTCCTCTTTACGAAACCAAGAGCTATGTGGCATACGGCAAGGGCGTGTCGGGTATTATTTATAACCGCACAGGCGATGTTCTTTATTTCAGAAATGTGCTTGAAGAGTAAGCAATTCTAAACGCTAACCCCACCGATTGATTTCGGTGGGGTGAAATTTTTCAAGTTTTTTCCATACAAATGCAACCTTTTATGCTTCCTATACGTTCTATAAGGTGAAAGGAGCTGATAAAATGAAGGACGAATTTGAACTTCTTGTTGAAAAATATGCCGACACGGTAACACGCATCTGTTTTGTGAATCTCGAGAACCGTGCCGATGCCGAGGACGCTTGGCAGAATGTTTTTCTCAAGTTATTCAAAGCAAAACACATTTGGCAAAAGCCCGACGAAGAAATACGAAAATGGCTTGTTACGGTTACGCTTAACGAATGCCGTGACATAAAGCGAAAGCTTTTCAGAAGAAATCACGATGATATTGAGGAGCTTCAGGCTTCATATACAGAAGATTTCAACAAGGAGCTTATACGAGAAATACGAAAACTGCCCCTTAAATATCTGCAGGTAATTGTTCTTTACTATTTTGAGGGCTACAGCATAAGTGAAATTTCAGACATCCTTTCAGAAAAAGAAAACACTATCAAATCTCGCCTCAAACGAGGCAGAGAACTTTTAAAAGGAGGTCTGAGTGATGAATGAGTTTAATGTTAAAACTCCCGAAGAGTGGAAAGAAAAGCTGTATATTAAAACTATCAAAACAAAAACTGTCCATCTGAAACCAACAAGACTTATTGCAGCGATAATCGCAGTGGTTATCTGTATTTCCGGCTCTTCATTTGCGGTAAGAGTTTCAAGAGCACCCGAGTATTTCGGCTCAAAGTATCTTGGTCAGTCAGAAAGTTCAGATCAGGTTTATTCCGAAAAAAATCTTGTTTTTAAAAGTGACATAGACGATTTAGAGCTTACTTGCAAGGGTATTGTCGGCGATAATTATAACATGTTTCTTGTGTTTTATCTAAAAAGCACAGGCGATATCACATTCAGCAAGGATAAATCATATTGGATTGATAATATCAATGAAAGTATTCCTTTTACATGGGGCTACGGCAAAAGTGGAAACTGCGAATATCTCGATGAACGCACATTGATTATTGAAATCGGTTATAGCATAGATAGCAATGGTGTTGTGGGGAGAAGCATTGAAATGAGTTTTGATGATATTATAGAATATGAATATAACAGCTTTAATATTGTCAGAACGATTGACTGCAGTTTTGAAGGAAAAATCACTGTTGACTACAAGAACACAAACAGAAAGCTCAGAAAAACAGAGAATGTTGTAGAAATGAATTCATGTAAATTTATTCCTGTTGAAGCTGAAATTTCAAACCTTAATCTGTCATATAAGCTGAAGCTCACAGATGGTGAAGAAGCTTTTGAAAACACCCCTGACCACAAATTGCTTGAATGCACAATTACCCTCAATTACAAAGACGGAACCAAGGAACACTTTAACACAAGAATGCCACCTAACGGTGGTAATGATATAGGTGTAGGCTATAGCGGAAAAAGAAACGGCATACTCTCGGTAAGCCCTCATTTCAGCCATTCAATAAACGCAAGTGAAGTCAATTCAATTGAGATTAACGGAGTAGAGGTTTTCATCGCTAAATAACAGAAAAAACATCCGAGCAAAACTCGGATGTTTTCATTTTATTTAAGCTTATATGTAAACCTTGTATAATCGCCTGTAACAGGTGTGCCGTTAATGAAGTTTCTTGCGGTAAATTCAACTCTGTCGTCGTATACGCAGCAGTAATAACCCACACCGCAGTCACGGATACCGAAGTTGTTTGGCTTTCTGTATGAGGGAATGCTGAGTGAAACAACGCCCTTTTCCTCGTTGAGAATCTCTTCAACATAATCGCAGATACCGCCGTGAAGGTGGCCGTTGATGAAAAATACATTGTTGTACTTTTCCATAACTGCTCGCACCTCGTCAGACTGCTCACCCATATCGCCTGTCTTCCACACTTCGGGAAGACCGTGAGTGTTCTGGAACGCCTGATGACACATTACAAAAGCAGGCTTGCCGTCTGCTGTTGCTCTTTTAAGCTCGCTGTCAAGAAAAGCAATCTGCTCAGGTGAAATGTAAGCCTTTTCAAGCACTGCCTTTTCTGTGCAAAGCACAATAAATGTGTAACCGTTTATGTCGTATGAATAGTAGCTCTTTTTACCGATATTTATTCCGAGGTGCTCACTCTGCCAATCCATAACGGTTTTTCTTACTCTTCTGAAGAAAAATCTTGCGTCGTGGTTGCCGAGAGTAAGGAGAATATGCGGAACTGCAGTCTGCTTACTATAAACATTGAAAAAACCTTCAAACTCGCTTTTCAGCGCAAACTCTGCAATATCACCTGCAAGAAGAAGTGCATCAAATTTTTCGCCTGAGTTTTCAATATCATAGAAAACATTGTTAAGGTTTTTAAATGCGCTGTCGTTTTTTACAATGTGTGTATCTGCAATTGCGACAAAGGCAAGTTTTACGTTTTCTCTGTCTTCAAATTTTAAAGGCTCATCCTTTGAAAAGGGACATTCTGTATCATAGTTGGGCATTGACGCCTGAAGCTGATAAATAACTTTCTGAATACCAAAGGGGATCTTCATACTAAAACCGCCTTTCTGTGATGATAGTTTATTTTGTCTGACTTTTAAGCTTTGAAATTGCCTTGCCTACCGCACCGCCGAAAACAGCACTTGCAACAGCTTCAACAAGGCCGTTAAGACCAACAAAAGCTGCAAAGAAAGCAATTACATTATCTGTACCGAACTGTGTTTCAAGGCCTGCATACAACTCTGTATTGCCGAAAAGAACAATGAATGAACCAACAAAAAATAAAGTGTTGAGCACTGCCGCAGTAAGGAAAGAAATAAGTGAGCTTACATTATCCTGAACATTTTTGCTCTTGAGAAGCTTGTAAGCCAAGGCTGAACCTGCGCCCATAAGAATACGGGGAATAATGCAGATAATAAAGGTTGAAACGGGACTTACTCCCATAATTGCTGTACCGAATGCACTCATACCGAAGCACTGGATAAAGCTTGATATACCGAAAGCAAGACCGAGAAGTGCACCTGAACCAACGCCCATAATTGCACCGCCGAAAGCAACGGGAATTGCAAGCAGTGAAATTTCAACTGCACCGAGTTTAAGATAACCGAGAGGTGTAAAGCTCATAACTGCAATAATTGCGATGAAAACAGCATTTACTGTAAGCTTAAGAAGTTTCTTTGAATTGTTCATCTGTTTACCTCCTCAAATCAGTCTATGAATATAAATATTTCAAACCGCCGAGGTGTTTTCGGCGGTTTAATTTTTAAAATGGTTTATCTTCTTCTGTTGTCTCTGCCGCCGTCTCTTCTGGGTCTTCTGGGTCTGTCTTCTTCGCCGTTATCTTCGGGAACAAGACCTTCGATTTCGATAAGAGCATCTCTTCTTGAAAGATTGATTCTGCCCTGATCGTCGATTTCCATAACCTTAACGATTACTTCGTCGCCAACGTTTACGCAGTCTTCAACCTTCTCTGTTCTCTTTACGTCGAGCTTGCTGATGTGTACAAGACCTTCCTTACCGGGAGCGATTTCTACGAATGCACCGAAGCTCATAAGACGTGTTACGATACCGCGGAAAATTGAACCAACCTCGGGATCGTTAGCGATTGTTTCAATAATTGTGATAGCGCGTCTTGCGTTGTCGATATCAATAGCTGAAACGAATACTGAACCGTCTTCGCTAACGTCAACCTTACAGTCGCATTCAGCACAGATTTTCTGAATAACCTTACCCTGCTTACCGATAACATCACCGATCTTTTCGGGATCAATCTTTGTTGTGAGCATCTTGGGAGCATACTTTGAAAGCTCAGCTCTGGGCTCAGCGATACAGGGAAGCATAACCTCGTCAAGAATCTTGCATCTTGCATCGTATGTCTTTTCAAAAGCTTCCTTGATGATTTCGGGAGTAAGACCGTGAACCTTGAGGTCCATCTGAATAGCTGTGATACCCTTCTTTGTACCAGCTACCTTGAAGTCCATATCGCCGAAGAAGTCTTCAAGACCCTGAATGTCAACCATTGTCATGAAACGGTCGCCTTCAGTTACAAGACCGCATGAGATACCTGCAACGGGTGCCTTGATGGGTACACCTGCAGCCATAAGTGAAAGAGTTGAACCGCAGATTGAAGCCTGTGATGTTGAACCGTTTGATGAGAGAACCTCTGAAACGAGTCTGATAGCGTAAGGGAATTCCTCAACTGAGGGAATTACGGGAACAAGAGCTCTTTCAGCAAGTGCACCGTGACCGATTTCTCTTCTGCCGGGGCCTCTTGAGGGCTTTGTTTCACCAACTGAGTATGAGGGGAAGTTATAGTGATGCATATATCTCTTGCTCTCTTCGTTGTCAAGACCGTCGAGAAGCTGAGCATCACTTACAGGACCGAGTGTTGTTACTGTAAGAACCTGAGTCTGACCTCTTGTGAACATACCTGAGCCGTGTACTCTTGAAAGAAGGTCAACCTGTGCATCGAGAGGACGCATATCGTTGATGCCTCTGCCGTCTACACGCTTGCCGTCGTCAAGGAGCCAACGTCTTACAACGAACTTCTGAAGCTTGTAGAGACATTCGTCAATCTTGCCGATTTCTTCAGCATATTCTTCATCGAATCTCTCGTGAACCTTGTCATATACGGGCTTAAGTCTTTCGTCACGGATTCTCTTGTCGTCTGTATCAAGAGCAAACTTAACATCGTCAATTGCAAATTCCTTGATAGCTTCGAACATTTCGGGAGCAGGGTCCTGTGATTCAAAGGGAACCTTTTCCTTACCGATTTCCTTCTGAATGCCCTTGATGAATTCAACGATTTCCTGATTTACCTTGTGAGCATACATGATACCGTCGTACATTGTTTCGTTGTCAATTTCGTTAGCGCCTGCTTCAATCATAGCAACAAGATCTGCTGTTGAAGCAACTGTAACAGCCATTTCGCTCTTAGCTCTTTCTGCTTCTGTGGGGTTGATAACGAACTTGCCGTCAACAAGACCTACTGAAACGCCGCTGATGGGGCCGTCCCAGGGAATTTCTGAAATTGAAATAGCAATTGATACACCGATCATTGCTGTGATTTCGGGAAGGCAGTCCTGGTCAACTGACATAACAGTTGCAACAACGCCTACATCGTTTCTCATATCCTTGGGGAAAAGAGGACGGATGGGTCTGTCAATAACTCTTGATGAAAGAGTAGCCTTTTCACTTGCCTTGCCTTCTCTTCTCTGGAATGAACCGGGAATGCGGCCTACTGAGTAGAGCTTTTCTTCAAAGTCAACTGAAAGAGGGAAGAAGTCAACGCCTTCTCTGGGCTTTGCAGCCATTGTAGCTGTACAAAGAACTTCTGTTTCGCCATATCTTACAAGACATGAGCCGCCTGCAAGACCTGCCATTTTGCCTGTTTCAACAACAAGAGGTCTGCCTGCAAGTGTGGTTTCGAATTTTCTGAATTCAGGAAACATAATTTTTACCTCGCTTTTTTAATATTTTTTATCTCCAACGAGGCGGGTTTAGCAATAAATTCAGCGTCCATCAAACGCTCAATTTAGTGCTAAACAAAACTTAAGCCTCGTCAAATTTATGGTTTTGACTCCCCTTTTAAAGCGGAGTATTAACGGAAAAAAGGCAGACACGATAAATTCATGTCTGCCAAATGAGTGCAATTACTTACGGATACCGAGTCTAGCGATGATGCTACGGTATCTTTCGATATCGTTCTTCTGAAGATATGCAAGGAGATTTCTTCTCTGACCTACCATCATAAGAAGACCTCTACGTGAGTGGTGGTCCTTCTTGTTAGCCTTAAGGTGTTCTGTAAGGCTGTTGATTCTGAATGTAAGGAGAGCGATCTGTACTTCGGGTGAACCTGTGTCACCTTCGTGAGCAGCGTATTCCTTGATAATTGCGGTTTTCTGTTCTTTTGTCATCATGGTTTTTCACCTCATAATAATAGTCATTCGCCAAGCCCCCAGTTTGCGGCAGGTGAAAAAGCCCATTGGGCAAAGACCCGCAGACCGAGTAACCGGCACAATGCTGAAGTATTATAACACAAGTAAAATCAAAAGTAAATAGGTATTCTTATTTTTTTGTGTCTTTACTGTTAACTTTCTGTCTTACTGAAGGTATTCTTCGCTTTTCCTATGAATGAATTATGTATTCATCAGAATGTAACTGACGGTGATGCATTACCCGCACAGTCGTAAGCAGTAATTACATACTCGCCTTTTGCACCTGTATCAGTACAGCTAAGCTCCTCCCAACCGTATCTCATATCAATTCTTGCAAGGAATTTGCCGTCCTTTTCAAGTCTGTAGTAAGCAATGCCGATATTGTCCTCAGCTGCATCCCATGTAAGCACTGTGCCTTCGGCTGTAGCTTCAGCCTTAAGATTTGTGGGAGCCTTAGGCGCTTCCTTTTCAACCTGATAGCCGTTTTCAATATAATCATAGTATGCATCCATAAATGCAGGATTAACAAGTGCAGGACTATAATAATGGTTATATGAGAATGTGATAATATTCTCTGCATATTTTGAGGCAATCTCCATCTGACGGGCAAAGCGGTCAAGAGTTGCTGTCTGATTTGAAGTATGCTCAGTAATTTTCGGTGAAAGAAGTCCGCCAAGGGTTTCAGTTGCAATTGCACCGTCAAAGTTTTCACAGTTTGCCCAAAGCTTTATATCAGCTTCGCAAGTGTCAACGGCTGCCTTATACATCTTCCATGTCATTTCAAGGCTCTTCTCTCTTGTCCATTTTGCACCGATTGCATCCTGAGGAGCAAAAATGTCACCGTCGCGGAAGTTAACCTTTTTGAAGAATCTAACATAACTGCAAAGAGTTGCAAGTGGGCCCGTTGCAATATATTCTGAATAGAAGGGACTCATAAGAAGAGGCTTTGTTTCGTCAACCTCATTGATTCTGTCAATAATATGGTTTATTCCCTTAATGATTCCGCCAAGAGAAAACTGACAGAGAAAGCCGTTGCTGATTTCAGGAGTATAGTACCAACCGTAAAGGCTGTCCTTATATTTTTCACCATACTTATTATATATATCCTCCATCATATCACCTGCAACACGGCAGACATCCTGATAAAGAGAGCCTACACCTGCTTCGCTCCAGAAGTCATCAAACATTGAAAGACCTACAAAAACCTTGATCCCAGCCTCCTGACAGTGTCTCAGCGCAGGCTCAAGACAGTCACCGCCAAAGTTTGCGTTTTTCAGCTCTTCAACATCGGTATCGTAGTAAACATTCCACTCGCCGCCATTTTTCTTGTAAGCCTTATCTGCAAGTGACTGAAGCACAAGATATTCTATACCTGCTTCCTTCATGCATTTTACCTCTTCAGCCCATCTTTCATCATCCCATACACAAGTCATCCAGGACTGAATAAAAGTTCCGGTAAATTCAGGCTTACATTTCTGTTCCTCGGGCTGCTTTGCAGAGGGAACCATCATCATAACAAAAGCTGTTACGGCTGAAATTATCCTTGTAAAAGTAAACATGTTAACAAACCTCCTTTATTTCAGTGACATTGTAACATATTTTTAACCGTATGTGTTAATTTTTTTGAAAAAAATCACCACTTTTATTGACAAAGTAATTTCATTTTGCTACTATCTACCTGTAGCATTTCTAAAAAGTGTACCAAGGAGGAATGAAGATGGAAGCTTTACAGAAAGTATTTGACGCATTCAAAGTAATTCTCGGCTATTTTGAAATTTTTGCAGCTGAGGTTATGGCTTCACTGGGTCTTGACGTGAACGATTAATTAAAAAGTATAATAATTTTAAGGGTTGTCAACCATTGGCAACCCTTTTTTCTTTATCTCAAACCCTATTTCATTGTGCAACTTCAACAAAATCTCACTATTGATATCTTACATTTTAACCAAAAGATAGAATGTGATTTTTTTTATAAAAAACACTTGATTTTTCTGAAAATATGTAGTATCATATGCACGTAATCGAGAGAGACAACACTCCGGTTACCTAACAAAGATTTCTCCACTATAATGTTTTCTTCATATTTTCTCCTTTTAAAAGCACTCGGTAAATCCCGGGTGTTTTTAATTTTCTGAAATAAATTGTAACAAAAAAGTCGTCTGCTATTATCTGAACAAGTCCAGTAAAAACGGACAATAGAAAAAAGAACCCTCCTATGGTAAAATAAAACTATCATAGGAGGAATTTTTATGCCCAGAAGCTACAGACATATAAAAGAATACGAAAAAGAAATATTAGAACTAAAAGAAC
>JBGVFK010000017.1:0-6412 GCA_045121075.1 Acutalibacteraceae bacterium
CGATGCCCATTGTGAGAGCGTATTCAGGCATCTTGTCGCCTACTGCTTCAAAATATTTGCTGTTTGCATCAATTGTGCTCTGAGTAAGCTTTACTGCAAAGGGGCCGTCAGCGAAATTATCTGAGGGTTCATTGAAGCCGATATGGCCGTTTGTGCCGATACCAAGAATCTGAATGTCAATTCCGCCGCTTTCTCTGATTTTTGCACTGTATCTTGCACATTCTTCATCAATATTGTCAATCTGACCTGAAAGGAAGTTAACTCTTTCAAAATCAACGTCTGTTTTGCCGAAAAGATTATCCTTCATAAAGTAGTAGTAGCTGTTTACGTTTTCTCTGTCGAGACCTACATATTCGTCAAGGTTGAAGGTTGTGATATGCTTAAGTGTAACCTCACCCTTTTCGTAGCTTTCAATAATTCTCTTATAGGTTTCAACGGGTGATGCACCGGTTGCAAAACCGATTACACTGTCTCTTTTTTTGTTTACCTGCTTTATAATTATTTCTGCTGCCTCATTTGAAATCTGAATAGCATCATCAAGTACAATTACTCTCATTTTATTATCTCCTTTGCTTTTTGAATGTTTCTGATGGTTATTATATCATATACTGAAAAAATTTTCAATTGAAAAAATGAAGCTTTTTTGTGTTTTTTGGTAAGAACGATTTGAATTTATCTTTTTATTGTGTTATACTATATTCGGTTAAACCTTGAAAGGATATGAAGAAATGAAATTCAACTACCATACACACACTGAAAGATGCTTTCACGCAAAGGGTGCTGACGAAGAATTTGTTCTTGCGGCAATAGAGGCAGGCTATGACGAAATCGGCTTTGCGGACCATTCACCCTGGCCATTCAAGGGCTATGTTTCGGGAATGAGAATGCACGAAAACGACTTTGAGCCTTATGTAAACAGCATCAAAGCTCTGAGAGAAAAATACAAGGACAAAATCAGCATTAAGATAGGTCTTGAATGCGAATATTTCAAGGAATATATGCCCTGGCTGAAGGAAAAAATTGACGAGCTTGAGGTTGATTATATCATTCTTGGTCACCACTACAGTACTCACGAGGTAGGTGCAGAATACAACGGCTCACTTACTACTGTAGAAGGTATCAAAAAATACACCGACGAGGTTGTTGAGGGCATTGAAACTGGGCTTTACTCCTATGTCTGCCACCCCGACCTTTATATGAGAGGTTATCCCACATGGGACGAGCACTGCGTAGAAATGGGCAGAAGAATCATCACTGCCGCTAATAAGTCAGGCATACCCATAGAATATAACCTTCTCGGCTTCAGCCATTCAAAAAACGACGGAAAGCAAGGTTATCCCTACCCTGAATTCTGGCTTCTTGCTGCAGAAATGGGTGCAAAAGCAATTATCGGCGTTGATGCACACATTCCCCGTGCATACGGCAACGCAGAGCTTTTTGAAGAAGCAAAGGAAAACCTTAAGAAGCTTGGAATTGAAACCGTTGAGGGTATAAAATTCTTCAGATAAAATCAAAACCGTGCAGAATGTAAACTGCACGGTTATTTTTATGTATTGAGAAATTCTGTAACTGCCTTGATATGTACAAGCATTCCTGTCATAATTGCACTTTCGTCAGGGTTAAACTTATCACTGTGAAGAGGATACTCACAGTCACAGCCCACATGGTAAAAAGTACCCGGTGCTTCATCAAGGTAAAAGCCGAAATCCTCACTTGTCATAAGCGGCTTATCAGCCACACTTACATTTTCTTTACCGAGGATATCTTCAGCACATTCTTTAACGAAATCAGTCATTCCGTCGTGGTTTGTAATACCGGGATAGCTTTCACGGATTCTTATGTCACATTCTGCACCCATACTTTCTGCAATTCCCTTTGCTGTTCTTGTAAGAAGTGCTTTCAACTTTTCTCTTGACTCCTTACCGAAGGAACGCATAATTCCGCCAAAGCTTGCCTTTCCTGCAATCTGGTTGCAGACAGTACCTGCATTGAAGGTACAAACGCTGAGCAGTGCACTTTCTGTGGGATCATAATTACGGCTGACAACTGTCTGCAGTGCAGTTACAATCTGAGCAGCAATTACAAGTGCATCTATACCCTTTTGTGGCTCTGCACCGTGAACACTTTTACCGATTACATCAACCTCAAAAACATCAGCTGCAGCATAGCTTTTTCCGTATTTCACCTGAAGATGACCTTTCGGAAGCTCAGGTCTTACATGAAGACCGAAAACAGCAGAAGCGTTTTCCATAGAACCTTTTTCAATAAGCCTTTCAGCACCGCCTAAAAGCTCTTCATCAGGCTCAAAAATCAGCCTTACCTCACCGCTGAATTTATCTCTGTTTTCACTGAGAATTTTCGCAGTACCAAGCAGTGCAGCAGTATGAATATCATGACCACAGGCGTGCATCATGCCATCATTCTGCGACTTAAAGGAAAGCTCTGTTTTTTCTGCTACAGGAAGTGCATCTATGTCGGCTCTTACGGCAACAACTTTGCCCTTTTCTCTGCCTTCAACAGTTGCAACAACACCCGTTTCAAGGAGCTTTTCATATTTCACTCCCCACTTTTCAAGGCACTCTGTTATTATCTCGGTTGTTCTGAATTCACTGTTACCCATTTCCGGATACTGATGAAGAAGTCTGCGGATTTCTCTGATTTCTTCAAAGCTGTTTTCACAGCATTCTTTTATAAATACATTATTCATATCAAAAGCCCAAATGACGCACAAAAGCTGTGCGTCATTTTCCTTAGTCGAGTATATTATCCATATTGTAGAAGCCTGCTTCCTGCTTTACAAGGAAGTCAGCTGCTGAAAGTGCACCTTCAGCAAAAAGGCTTCTGTTTTCAGCCTCGTGCTTAAGAGTGAGCACCTGAGAACCCATTGCGAAAATAATTTCGTGGGTACCTACCTCGCCGCCCATTCTGATTGCGTGAATGCCGATTTCGTTTTTCTTTCTCTTGCCGTATTCGTGTCTGCCGATATTGTATTCGCAGTCATCCTTCACGCTTTTGATAGCATCTGCAAGAAGAATAGCTGTACCGCTGGGCACGTCAAGCTTCTGATTGTGGTGCTTTTCAATGATTTCAATATCAGCATCAGGAAAAGCCTTTGCAGTAATTTTAGCAAGGCAAGAAAGCACTGCAACACCAAGAGACATATTCTGGCTGTAGAAAAGAGGTACACTGGCTGAAGCCTCTCTGATAAGGCTGAGTTCATCTGCTGTCTGTCCTGTTGTTGCAATAACAACGGGCATATTTCTCTTTACTGCATATTCAGTAACATCCTTTGTTGCAAGGTGGTTTGAAAAGTCGATTATGCAGTCAGCCTCGCCCTCAAATTCAGAAATATTCTTATAGATGTTGTTTGCTGCGTCGGTGTCAAACTCCATACTGCATGAAGCAGCAAGGGTATACTTATCACTGTTTTCAATAAGTGAAAGTAAGGTCTGACCCATTCTACCGCCTGCACCGTTGATTATAAGTCTCATACGTTTAAACCAACCTTGCGCATTTCGTTAAGAAGAACTGCCTTGTGGTCATCTTCCATAACTGTAAGAGGAAGTCTTACATAATCCTCGCAGAAGCCCATAGCTGCCATAGCTGCCTTTACGGGAATAGGATTAACCTCGCTGAAAAGAGCCTTTGTAAGTGCGAAATACTTGAACTGCATTTCTGCTGCACCCTTAACATCGCCATTAAAGAACTTGTGGCACATTTCTGAGGTTTCCTTGGGAAGCACGTTTGAAAGAACAGAAATTACACCCTTACCGCCAACTGACATAAGAGGTACAATCTGATCGTCGTTACCTGAATAAAGGTCAAGCTTGTCACCGCAAAGAGCCATTGTTTCTGTAATTTTATCAATCTGGCCGTTTGCTTCCTTGATAGCCTGAATCATAGGATGCTTTGCAAGCTCTGCATATGTAGCAGGCTCAATGTTAACACCTGTTCTTGAGGGAACATTGTAGAGGATGATGGGCTTTGTGCTTGCATCTGCAATTGCGTTGAACATCTTGATAAGACCCTTCTGTGTAGCCTTGTTATAGTAAGGTGTTACAACAAGCATAGCATCGCAGCCTACCTCACAAGCGAACTTTGTAAGGTCGATAGCATAAGCTGTATCGTTTGAGCCTGTGCCTGCAATAACGGGCACTCTGCCAGCTACAACCTCAACAGCAAATCTGAGTACCTCTCTGTGCTCCTCGTCAGTAAGAGTTGAGCCTTCACCTGATGTACCTGCAATTACAAGAGCGTCAATGCCCTCTTCAATCTGCCAGTTAAGAAGCTTTCTGAAGCTTTTGTAGTCTACTCCGTTTTCGTTCATCGGTGTGATAATAGCTGATGCTGCACCGGTAAAAATAGGTTTTCTTTCCATTGTTATTACTCCTTAGTTACGTGATTTTCCGAAATTTTCAAATACTACAGAGAAAAAACACCCGAAATGCTTTTTGCATCGAGTGTCCATAATTACAAACGACAACAGAAAAAACTGATGTGTCTTTCACAATTATAATAGCACTCCGCAAAAATTTGCGACAGTCGGATAAATCTTATTTTATCCGCCCAACACAGCTTGCGCCTTACTGTGTTTCGGCGACAATCCCTTTCCTCTGCAAAAGCCTTGCGAGAGCTTTATTTTGCAGGATACTGATGATTTATCGCAGCCTCTATCTTTAATTGAATTATTCGGTTGCAGATAGTCTATCACTAAAAAATCAAACTGTCAATAGAAATTTCAAAAAATTTACCACTTTAAACCTTTTAAGCCCTTAAAGAGGTAATAAAAGGGCGAAAAAGGAGTGAAGCACACAAGCTCCTCAAGCTGATTTTTTAAATAATTCTTCGGCAGACTTACTGTAAGACGGTTGTTTTCAAACTCTGCTTCCAGCTTTTCAGAAGTGCCGGAAAAGCTCATAACGGCATATTCTGTCATATTCAGGTTGTACTCTCCCCTTTCACTTACGGTTATTTCACAAGCGAAAAATGCACTTACGCAAGCTATAATAACTGTTGCAAAAAGAAATCTGCCAAGCATTCTTTTCATCTCTTCATTCATATTTACACCTCGTATTCTTTAAGAATTTCACTGACGGCAACACCTATACATTTACCTGTATAAACAGCCTCTTCAAGTGTGTTTGAATCTGACCCAACCTCAACCAAAAGTGAGCAGTGAGTAACATTCATATTGTAGCTTCTGGGACAAAAGTACAACGGTCTTGTAATACCTTCAAAAAGCTCCTCAAGCTTTTCCTGAAGATGCACGGCAAAGGTAAGATTATATCTCCAGTCGGGAAGATTTTTAATTGGATTACCCTCCTCCTGACAGCCTGAAATTATCATAATCTGTGCAGCCTTTTTGCCCTTTACGGTTGCAGTAGGCTTGACCTTTGTGCCGTCAGAATCCTGAATTGCATCCCGGTGAATATCAAGCACCACCTGAATTGACGGATATTTTTTCAGAATAGCCTCAACGGCTTCTCTGCTTTTTCCGTAGGCACCAGTATATTTTGCATCGTGAATTTCTGTGTCGTGAATAACGGAAAAGCCTGCCTTTTCAATCTCCTCAACTATAGCCTTTCCCACTCTCACCATATTTCTGCCCTTGTCGTTACTGCGTGTCATAAAATTTTCGGGATAATAGCTTTTTTCAACTATGGCATAGGTCTCGGTGGTGTGAGTATGAAAAATCAGTACAGAGGGCTCTTTTTTGCTGACGCTGAGATCAATTTTTTCGTTCAATATATCCTTAAGGCTTACCTGAGTGCGGTTTACATTTTTCATTCTTACTCGTGAATATTTATCCGTAACGCCCTCATTAACATAGGTTTTCTCACGTATGCTACCCTTCTTCTTTTCATCGGTAGTTTTCTTCTTTTCCTTTTTCATAAGCTCTTTTATATCGTCAGGAGTTGAAGTAAAGCTTTTAAAAAGCGAAAGAGTTTCCACCACTTCTTTTTCCGTAATCTCTTCAGTGGTGGTTTCTTTTTCTGTTGTAGCAGGCTCTTCTGTATGCTCTTTGCTTTCAGAAGTAGGAAGCATCATCTGCAGACTGAATAATGCCGTTTTTACAGACAACTCAATAAATTCATCAGTAAAAACACTTACCGACAGCACAAACGCCCCTACAACAAGCACTGCAGTTATTGCCTTTATAATTCTATCTTTACTCTTCATCCTGTCCTCCGAAAAACAATCATATATCAATATATTCATTATGCGGAGGAAAAATGCTTTCAGCTTACAATAGCAAGAATGTCTTCAGGCGGAAGGTCAGGCTGCAGGGCTGAATTTATACCCATAGCCACAAGAGCCGCCGCTCTTTCAATTACATTGTCAATTTCCTTAGGAGTTACCATCATAAGCTCACCGCTGTCATTTTTTCTGAGTAGCTTTTCTGCTTCCTCTT